>NZ_JBXWIV010000001.1:0-154363 GCF_058197955.1 Janibacter sp. CoH_79_TC_3 | reverse complement strand
AACAAGAAGATCAGCGGTGTGTTAGCGGGAGACAGCGCAACGGATGCCGTGAACTATGAACAACTTAGTGCCACCAATGCCAATGTTATTAATTTAACCAATGGTACAGCTGGTATCGTCCGTCAAGCTGCGCGCACAGGAGCTATTACTGTTGGCGGCACTACTGGTGGCACAAGCGTAAGCTTTGCAAACTCAGCAGGCGCTAACCGTGTGCTATCAGGGGTTGGTGCTGGTGTTGCTGATAACGATGCTGTGAACTTCAGTCAATTAAAAGCAGTCACTGATAAAATAGATAATAGCAATATAGAACTTAACAATGCTGCTGTTCAATATGACAAAAATCCAGACAGCACTATTAACAAAGAAAGCATTACCCTAGGTGGTGGCACTGCAGGTACAACTATTACCAATGTAAAAAGTGGTGCTATAAATGCAACCAGCACCGATGCCATCAATGGCAGCCAGCTACATAACTTGGGTAGTGGTGTGGCTAGCATTATAGGTAGTGACGCAACATATGATGCTAATGGAAACCTAACGGCGAATAATATCGGCGGTACTGGCAAAGGTAATATTAGTGATGCTATTGCTGCTGTGAACCAAGGTAATGCTCAGGCGACTGAAAGTATTAAAGCCAATACTGACAGTATTAAAACTAATGCTAACAACATTAAAGCCAATAATGACAGTATCAAGGCAAATACCGATGACATCAAAGCAAACACTAATAGACTTAATTCTGGCCTAAGCTTCGGTGCTGATAGTGGTAACGATATCAATAAATCAGTAGGAGATAGTATTGCTCTTAAGTTTGAAGGCGGCAATAATATCACCACCACGGCGACTGGCAACGGCATTAAGTTTGATTTAAACAGTAATATTAGTGTCGATAGTGTGACGACTGGTAATACAAAAATTGATACCAGTGGCGTTACTATCAAAGATGGTCCGAGTATGACTGTCGATGGCATATATGCTGGTGACAAGACCATTACTGGAGTCGCTGATGGTATCGAAGTGAAAGATGCGGTTAACTTTGGGCAGTTAAATGCTTTAGATAAGCGTCTTGGTAACAGTATCAATGAACTAGGTTATAAGATTGGCGAGGTTGAAGATGGTGCTAATGCAGGCATCTCGGCCGCTATGGCAATGTCTTCACTTCCACAAGCTTATATACCTGGTAAGTCAATGGTAGGTGGTGGTATCGCTACCTATAATGGTCAAAGTGCTGTTGCAGTTGGTGTATCTAAAGTCTCTGATAATGGTCGCTGGGTAATTAAGGCAAATGGTACAGCAGATACACAGGGGAATGCGGGCGGAGCGATTGGCGCAGGCTTTCATTTCTAGAACTAGTATTGCTATATCTTTTTATGGCAGCGCTTATTTGTAATAGAGATGCGTTGCCATATTACCCATAAAAAATATTAAGGAATGAATAATGAAAAAACCTGTCGCTCATTATGGTTTATTAGTAACGACCGCATTGCTTTTCACAGTGTCTGGCTGTGCGCAAAAAAATATAATGCCAACTTGGCATTTGACACCTAGCGCACAAACAGGCTCTGTCAATCCTGATGACTTAGTATTCCCTGACCCTAATAAAGCTTGGCAGAAAGGTGGCACGATCGTTAATCATCAGGATGTGGCAAAAATTAGAGTAGGGACTACCAAAGATGAGATTTATAAATTAATAGGAACTCCTCATTTTAGTGAAGGCTTTAATGCGCGCGAATGGGATTATATTCTTAAGTTCTATGATGCTAACAATAAGGTAGAGACTTGCCAATATAAAATCATCTTTGATAAAGGCTATGAAGGCAGAATGCGAGATGATGCTTTTGGTGTATCAGAGGTTTATTGGAAACCTGCTTCTTGCGCTAAACACGAAAACTCATAATAGTAATCTCTAAAAATTTGCTTTAAAAGATGTAATCCATAAACTGGCTTGCATCTTTTTTCTATAAAGCAATTTTTTATCTGATCAATTATGAGTGCTAGGATGCATTACATCAAAAAATCAAACGATTTTAGGCGCAGTGGTAAGAGGATAAGCTATTAGCAAAGTCTATAAAAAGAGCTGATAAATAAAGTAGGAAGTTTCATGCGTAACAAAAAAGACCGAATTCGTCGCGACTTTTTGAAATTGCTTTTATAATATTTTGTTTGACCGAGCTATGCTCAGGCTACGCGGCGCGGTGCAAAAGACCATAGCAATACGCGTGCTTCGGGCAGTTTTATTTAAGGGCGCGCTATTGTTGCTATTTTTACCCGTGATTGCATGGTATTTGAATATCAGCCTGAGGGAAGCATTTAAGATGGATATCGCGATGTCGACCTTTTATCTGATTTATACCTTTGTTTACAACTGGATTTATGACAAGGTGTTTCCTATTCCTCAAAGCAGTTAGCTTAAAACAGCTCTTACATTCAATGCTAGCTTAGCAAGCTTCGTTTACCCAGGCTAAATTGATTGGTGAGTAGTAAATGCTTTAAAATAATAAGCTAAGATTATTAGCTCAAGCAAATAAATGTTAAGACGAAAAGTAGAATTACCAAGGAATCAGCTCTATGGCAATTTACGTCGATTTTAT
Organism: Janibacter sp. CoH_79_TC_3; assembly: GCF_058197955.1. Classification (NCBI taxonomy): domain Bacteria; kingdom Bacillati; phylum Actinomycetota; class Actinomycetes; order Micrococcales; family Intrasporangiaceae; genus Janibacter; species Janibacter sp. CoH_79_TC_3. The sequence continues at coordinate 151,772 of NZ_JBXWIV010000001.1, read as the reverse complement.
GCAGATAGAATTTAAAGGCTATAAATGGTGCCATATGCTGGCGGATACCTTGCAAGAATTGCATGATTTTGCCGCACTGATTAACGTAGATAAGCGCTTATTCCATCGAAACGCCAGTTATCCACATTATGATGTCACGGTACAAATGCGCTTAACTGCTATCGAAAACGGTGCTATCCCTGCCGATAGAAGAAAAATTATCGAATGTGCGAAGAAGTTAAAAGTAGAGTTGCATGAGAAAATAGGACGGTCTGAGCATTGCTAGTAAATGAAGCTTTTAAAGATATAAAATAGATAGTCTTAAGCATAAAAAGTCCTTTTAATATGAGTGTTTATTCAATGAGTGATGGTTGTGTCAAATGGTCTTATTTCTAATACTATAGACATTTCTTAAAAGTATTGGAAAATATTCATATTAAGTAAAATCCGACCATAACTCTTTATATTTACGCTAGGCGCTCTGCCAAATAATCTACCAATAATCTAATCTTCGGCGATAAATGGCGGTTGTGCGGATATACAGCCCAGATACTTTCTTCAGGCTCTCTATAGTTATTTAGTAAGCTGACCAGCTCACCTGATGCCAAATATTGCTGCACATAATAATCAGGCAGCTGGACGATACCTAGACCTTTTAACGCGGCATCGACTAGGCTGTGACCACTGTTATATTGCACGCTACCAGAGACCCGCAGGTTTTTTTCCTTATCAGCATGCTTTCTAGTTTCTATCTCTATTTTTTTAGCATCTATAAAATGCCAATAATCACGCGTGCCAAGCAAGCAGTTATGTTGTCTTAGATCGGCTAAAGAATATGGTATGCCATATTTTTCTAGATAAGCGGGCGCGGCGCAGACAAAATTGGTTCGATGACTAAGTTTTTTTGCCATCATCGTTGAGTCGCTTAATTTGCCAATACGAATCGCCAAGTCATAACCACCCTCAATCAAGTCAATTTTTTGATTGCTCAAAAAAGCTATCACTTCGATATCACAATACTGCACCATGAAGTCATTGACCAGTGGCAACAATTGCTGCTCGCCATAAGTGACAGGGGCGGTCAATTTAATTCTGCCTTGGGGCTTTGACTGTAAATTGCTCACGGCTTGCTCAGCGGCATCCAAGCCATCGAGCACACCTCGGCAATGCTGATAAAACACGCGGCCTTCTTCTGTCAGTGATACCTGACGTGTGGTGCGATACAGCAACTTAATGTTAAGTCGCTTCTCTAAGGCGCTTATCTGCCGACTGACTTGTGCGGTTGAGATGCCCAATTCTTTTGCGGCGCGCGTAAAGCTCTCGTATTCCGCCACATGAACGAACTCGCTAATACCATCCCAGCGCATGATTATTACCACTGTGTAAAAGATATTTGCAAATATAGCACATCGTTATCATTACAGAAATGACTATAATGGTCAGTATAAAGCTTAACAGACTGGTACAACTGTGGCTTGTGTCTACTAAATCAGCAAGATAAGATGAATAGGTCTGTGCTCAATAAGCGATAAAATTAATTAAAAAAGAGAGACTCTTATGTCAGATAAATTTATTAAATCAAAAGCCGCCATTGCTTGGGGTCCTAACCAGCCACTATCTATCGAAGAAGTAGATGTCATGCTGCCACGTAAAGGCGAAGTATTGGTAAAAATCGTAGCCAGTGGGGTTTGTCATACCGATGCCTTTACCCTATCTGGTGAAGATCCGGAAGGCGTATTCCCAGCGATTTTGGGTCATGAAGGTGGCGGTATCGTTGAACAAATCGGCGAAGGCGTGACCAGTGTCCAAGTAGGCGATCATGTTATCCCGTTATACACCGCAGAATGTGGTGAATGTAAAATGTGCCTATCAGGCAAAACCAACCTGTGCTCAGCGGTACGCGAGACCCAAGGTAAAGGCTTAATGCCAGATGGCACCACGCGTTTTTATAAAGACGGTGAGCCAATTTATCATTATATGGGCTGCTCAACTTTCTCTGAATATACCGTGTTGCCAGAAATTTCTTTGGCAAAAGTGAATAAAGAAGCGCCACTAGAAGAAGTTTGCTTGCTCGGTTGCGGTGTTACGACCGGTATGGGTGCGGTGATGAATACGGCCAAGGTAGAAGAGGGCGCGACGGTTGCCATCTTCGGTCTAGGCGGTATCGGACTATCAGCGATTATTGGCGCACAAATGGCCAAAGCCAGTCGTATCATTGCCATTGATATCAATGAGAGCAAATTTGAGTTAGCCAAAAAGCTTGGCGCAACCGACGTTATTAATCCTAAAGATTACGACCGTCCTATACAAGATATTATTGTTGAATTAACCGATGGCGGTGTTGATTATTCGTTTGAATGTATCGGTAACGTCGATGTCATGCGTTCAGCGCTTGAATGCTGCCATAAAGGTTGGGGCGAATCAGTTATTATCGGTGTTGCCGGTGCTGGAAAAGAAATCTCAACTCGTCCGTTCCAATTAGTGACTGGGCGCGTCTGGCGCGGTTCAGCATTTGGCGGTGTCAAAGGTCGCTCAGAGTTGCCAGGCTACGTTGAGCGTTATTTAGCGGGTGAGATTCCATTACAAGATTTTATTACTCACACCATGCCCTTAGAAGATATCAACGAAGCCTTTGACTTGATGCATAAAGGCGAGAGTATTCGCTCTGTGGTGCATTTCTAAAAGTATAGTTAGGTTTGTTTTAGCGTTATAAAACAAAAATGCCGCTCCTGTTACGGGGCGGCATTTTTTTATTTGTTTTTAATCTTTTTTAAAGCTGTGCATATCTTCTAGCACTGCCGTAAACCTATCGTATAGCCAAGGTTCAAGATCATCAATCACTTGACTGTATATATGTGGTCCTATGGTTTCGATGATAAAGTCTAATAAAAACTTGGCGGGCAGATTGCCAATGTCAACATCAAATTCCTCGCTCATATAATCTCTAAGCTTGTCCAAAACGATTTCTTCTGCTTCGTCTGATAAGGTGATCAATTTGTCTTTGCTCATATAAAACTATTCCTAATAGACATGACAATGACGATGTCCAATGTTTAAAAGTGTAAATAATGACTGAAATTTAAAGGGTATCTGCATGTTAAATAACCCTTAAACTGAGCTATGCTCTTTCATTATCTACTCTTGCATAGTGGCCAATTGTTCTAAAATATTGACGTAATTCTCCACGCCTTGCGCGCCACTGACCAAATGCCGCTCATTAAAAATTATTGCCGGTACACTTTGAATACCTTGCTGCTGCCAGTGCCGCTCTTCTGCGCGTACCTCTTTGGCAAAACGCTGCTCTTCTAATACCGCGAGCGCCTCGTAATGATCAAGTCCTACTTCCGCTGCGATATCGGCCAACACTGTATTATCAGAAATATTGCGACCATCGGTAAAGTGAGCACTGAATAACGCCTGCTTTAAATCATGCATCGGCTTTTGCTCTTGCTGACCAGCCCAGTACAACAGCTGATGCAGATTAAAAGTATTGTGCATACGCGTGTCATCGTTGAAATGAAACTCAAAGCCGACTTCAGAGCCTGCTGCCGTCATTCTAATGCGGCTCGCATCTGATTCTTCCTTGCTAGAGCCATATTTTTCCATAATATGCTCGCGTAAGTTTTGTCCTTCGCTTGGCATATTGCTGTTTAGCTCAAACGGATGCCAATGTATTTCATGTTTGGTATTGGTTTGCTTAAGCGCCTCAGCCAATTGACGGTAGCCAATAATACACCAAGGGCAAACCACGTCTGAGACGATATCTATGCGCAGTGGCTGTTTTAAGTTGTCCATATTTTACTGCCTGTTTTATTGGTGATACTTTATTTATTTATGAAGTTTTTCTATAACGGTTCGGTATAAAGAGTTGAGAGAGCTAATTCAATCAATACTAGGAGAATGAGAAGATGATTACAATGGTTGCTAAGTTACAGGTTCTCTTTAAAAATTAACATAACCGAGGGCAGGTATTAAGTAGGTATTGAGTAGGTTAAGACTAAGGTTAGTGCAGGGTAAAAAAATATTTGTCAACGAATTTTGATTAAAAAAATACACTGTAATGACAACAAAGTAAAAACAAAGCGCTGTTTTTGATAAGACATAATAAATTGATTAACGCTTGTTCAAAAGCGTCTATAACTATTCTTCCATCACTTTCATCTATTATCTGCCAGCGAGAAGCCAGCATGTCTACTTTGACGTTAACGATTAATAAGCAAGATTATCACTTTGATAATCTTGATCCGCGCACGACATTGCTTGATGTCTGCCGCCAGCATCTACAAATAACTGGACCCAAAAAAGGTTGCGACCACGGTCAATGTGGCGCTTGTACCATACTGATTAATGGCCGACGGGTCAATTCTTGTCTGACGCTTGCGGTTATGCACGACGGTGATGAGATTACGACAATTGAAGGCATTGGCTTGCCTGAATCGCTATCTGAATTGCAGCAAGCGTTTAAAGACCATGATGCGTTTCAGTGTGGTTACTGTACGCCGGGGCAAATCTGTTCCGCGACTGCCCTAATAGAAGAGATTAAGCAAAATTGGCCAAGCTACGTGACTACAGATTTGCAAAATCCTGACGGCTTGCTAGTACAAGAAATCTCTGAACGTATGAGTGGCAATATTTGCCGCTGTTCTGCTTATCCAAATATTATTAATGCCATCTCGCAGGTTTTGGAGAGTGAGATAAAAGATAACGCTGCTGCTGAAAATAGCATCAAAAAAGGCTCAGATGCTTCAAGCGTCACAGGTATTTGGTCACCGCCGCCCAGTGAAACGCAGCTTAGCAAACCTTCAAAAAACAAGCCGTTACAAAATAAAAGCCATACGGCGCAAGTAGGAGGTCGTTCATGAAACGCTTTGAATATATCCGTGCTACTGCGCCTGAGCAAGCGGCGATTGCTGCTAGTGCAAAGGAAGCGTCATTTATCGCTGGAGGTACTAACTTACTTGATTTGATGAAGCTAGAAATTGAAACGCCTATCAAACTGGTTGATGTGACTCGTTTAGAGCTTGAGCAAATCGAAACGACTGCTAACGGTGGGTTACGAATCGGTACGCTCGTGACCAATAGTGATTTGGCGGCGCATCCAGAAGTGATCACCAATTATCCAGTATTATCTCGGGCTATTTTGGCAGGCGCGACTGGGCAACTGCGCAATAAAGCCACGACTGGCGGCAACTTTTTACAGCGTACGCGTTGTTATTATTTTTATCAAACCGATAGCCCGTGCAATAAACGCGAACCCGGTACTGGCTGTCCCGCTATCAATGGCGAGAACCGCACCCTTGCCATATTAGGCACCAGCGATGCTTGTATTGCCCAACATCCCTCCGATATGGCAGTGGCGATGCGTTTGCTTGATGCGACGCTTGAAACGGTGAAAGCAGATGGCAGCATACGTAATATTGCGATTAAAGATTTTTATTGTTTACCAAAAGACACACCGCATATCGAAAACGTTTTAGAGTCAGGCGAGCTTATCACTCATATTGTACTGCCAGCACCTATCAAAGGTATGCATACGTACGACAAAGTGCGTGACCGCGCCTCTTACGCTTTTGCTTTGGTCTCTTGCGCTGCCGTTATAGATAGCGATGATAATTGCAATTTGGCAACTGTACGTTTGGCATTTGGCGGTATTGGTACTCAGCCGTGGCGCAATGAAGCAGTCGAGCGATTATTAACCAATACCACAGGTGATGACGCTACTATCGGGCAAGCCGCAGATTTATTATTACAAGATGCCAAAGGTTACGGTCAAAACGATTTTAAAATACCACTGACACGTCGTTTATTAAAACAAGTCATTCAGCGCGCTTTAGCGGGCGAGGGAGCATAATCATGTCATTATTGGACTCAGTATTACCATCAGAACCTACCAAAAAAATGATAATGAATGATCCTGTCGATTCGCTTTTTGATAAAACGGCAAGCAATTTGGTCGGTAAACCCATTAACCGTGTCGATGGCTCACTAAAGGTCAGCGGACAAGCGCCTTATTCGGCAGAGATTTATCGAGAAAATCAAGTGTATGGCGTGTTGGTCAGTGCCAAGATCGCCAAAGGACAAGTGGAAAATATCGATAGTAGCGCTTTAGATGATATTCCTGGCATCATTAAAGTCGTTACCGATCCGCAGCATTTTTTGCGAAACTCACAGCAAGGCGGCGAAACCAAAGCACCGACACAGGGCGCCAGCGAGATTTTTTATCATGGGCAACCGATTGCCGTGGTCATTGCCGAAACCTTTGAAGCGGCGACCGAAGGTGCCAACGCTATCAAAGTCATTTATAAAGACGAAACTGAACAAGCGGCATTGAACTTTACCAAAGAGCTTGCAAGCGCCCATGATGTCGATGAAAAAAAAGGTGCAGATAAAAACGCTATAAAAGGTGACCCAGAACAAGGACTTGCCGATTCTGCCGTTACGCTTGACCGCTTTTATTATACGCCAAGCCAGAGCAATTCGCCGATGGAGCCGCACGCCACGCTGGCCTATTGGGAAGACGATAAGCTCATCATGTACACTTCAAACCAGATGATCGCCTCTTGTAAGCAGCAAGTGATGGACGCTTTGGCCTTAAATAAAGATCAGGTGCAATTGATCTCTTATTTTGTCGGTGGCGGTTTTGGCAGTAAATTAGGTATCGCACCTGAATCTATTGCAGCGGCGATTGCGGCAAAAGAGCTTGGGTGCCCTGTGCTAATCAGTATGACGCGTTCGCAAGTGATGGAAGCGACCGTTAGGCGCTCAAATACTCGTCAACGTATTGCTATCGGCTGTGATAAAGACGGCATCATCAATACCATGATTCACGATACCGTCAGTAGTAATTTACCGGGTGAGGCATTTTTTGAGCCGACGGCATTATCGACTAAATATTTATACCGCGGTGAAAATCGCCGGGTGAATTATAAAAAAGTAGATATGAATCAGGTGCTTTCTGGCTCTATGCGTGCGCCTGGCGAAGCGGTCGGTATGATTGCGGTTGAATGTGCGATGGATGAATTGGCCACGCAATTGAATATGGATCCGCTTGAGCTGCGCCGCCGCAATGAGCCTGAGCAAGATCCAAGCCAAGATATCCCGTTTTCAACGCGGCAGCTGCTTGCCTGTATGGAGCAAGGGGCCGCACAGTTTGGTTGGGAGCAGCGTAACCCTAAACCTGCCAGTCAGTTAGAGGGCGATTGGTGGATTGGCACGGGTATGGCGGCATCTGCTCGTGGTAACCAGTTGAAACCTTCAGAAGCGCGGGCGACACTGAAAATTGATCATTCCAAAGCACTTGGCGTTAAAGCCATTATCGAAACCGATATGACTGATATCGGTACTGGCTCTTATACGGTCTTTTCTCAGGTGGCCGCTGATTTACTGGGCTTGCCGATAGACCATATCGAGATGAGATTGGGCGATAGTGAATTGCCGCCTGCAGTTGGCTCAGGTGGTAGCATGGGCGCAGCAAGCGCTGGTAGTGGGGTTTATCTCGCCTGTGAGCAACTACGTGAAATGTTGGCAGAAAAAGTTGGTCTTTATCCAGATACTATTCAGCTGGATAAAGGTCAGATTAAACAAGCAGGCGAGCATGAGCCTAGCGTTTCAGAAGCGGTGGTAGAAACGCTTAAAGATAAAGCGGTAGATTTAAAACATAAAGTCACTGAAAAAACCGGTCTAGAACTACCTGAGTCTGCTGCAGAAAAATACGATTTTAGCAATTTTCAGTCTTATGCCCTGGCAGATATTATCGCTGATTACGATGAGCAAAAGATTAGTGCTAAAGGTCAAATCGCGCCGGGTAAAAATGCCAAAAGCCATCGTCAGGCGTCTTTTGGTGCAAACTTTGCAGAAGTGGCCGTGCATAGAGTGACTGGCGAGATTCGCGTGAAACGCATGGTAGGTGCATTCGCTGCTGGTCGGATTTTAAATCATAAAACCGCTACTTCGCAGTGCTATGGCGGTATGGTGTTTGGCATCGGCTCCGCGCTAATGGAAGAGGTTATCCATGATAAGCGCGATGGTCGCCTATGCAATCATGACCTTGCTGAATACCATATTCCCGTCAATGCCGATGTGCCGCAACTAGAGGTGATATTGGTGGAAGAAGATGATCCTTATACCAACCCCATGCATATCAAAGGGATTGGTGAGACAGCGATTTCTGGGGCAGCCGCGGCTATTGCCAATGCGATTTATAATGCGGTCGGCGTGCGCGTTTACGATTTCCCAATCACGCTTGATAAGCTGCTTTATGAATTGCCCGAGTAGTTAGCATTACGTAATCCAGATGAATAGGATAATTGGAATAAACGAATTGGTAATTCATAGTTGATAACTGATATCAGCAACCCGCTAGCGATTATTACTAGCGGGTTTTTACAAAATAAAAATCCTGGATTTAATCATTAAAACTAAAATAAGAATAAATAGCATATAAGAGGGGTTATGAATCAGGTCGCTGATATTCTGAAACTAGCTAGCGAAGTACAGCAGCAAAACATCGATGCGGTGTTAGCAACGGTAGTGCGCACCGAAGGCTCGGCATATCGTCGGGCTGGCGCAATGATGCTTATTTGCGCTGATGGGCGCTCGGTTGGGATGATCAGCGGTGGCTGCTTGGAGCCGCATATTATCAAACGCGCTTTTTGGTTGACGCGTAACGGCGCTAATGTGCAGGTTTATCAAACTGGTGATGAGCAGTTGGATGAAGAGGTCGGATATGGTGATAATAGCGATTTTGGGAATGAAAGTAACTTGGCCAGTGAGCTAAATTTTGGTTTGGGCTGTAACGGCAAGGTGCATGTGCTGTTTGAGCGTTTGACGGCCGCAATGCCGTTTTTAGAAGTTATTAACCATGTTCGTCGTAGCCAACAACCTGCAACGATAGCAACGTTAATTGGCTCAAATGATAATCGCTATTTGCGGATTGGACTGCGGCTAGATTTAGAAGAATATATTGCTGAAGATAAAATAACTTTTATTGGTAATGTTAACACTTGTACTCAAGCTTTGATTGATGACTCGAATGGTTTTACTTATCAGATTAAAGAGTTCGTTAAAACTCTATCAACGTATAAAATTTCTGACAAAAACACCGAATACGTTATCTTAAAAAATGGCGATATAACCACAGAATGGCTTATCCAGCGTCTACAGCCGCAACACCGTTTGCTTATTTGCGGCGCTGGTAATGATGTCATGCCGCTTGTGACCATGGCCAAGCTGCAAGACTGGCACGTCACCGTTATCGATAGCCGTGCCCAATATGCCACGCGACTGCGTTTTCCCCAAGCCGATATCGTGATGACGGTATCATTGGATGAGTCTGAAAAACTGCTGAAGCTCAGTCGTAATGCTGCGGTCGCGTTGATGTCGCACAGTTTGACCCAAGATCGTGCCCGTCTTTCGCTATTGCTAGAGCATTCGACTCATTATAAGTATCTTGGACAATTAGGCCCAAGTTATCGAACCGAGCGCTTGGTTAATGAGATTCGTGCAGTCAAAAATAGTCCTGAGCGTCTAAATAACGGCGTCAATAAACTACATTATCCGATTGGTTATAAATTAGGCGGCGACGGCCCTGAAGCCCTAGCACTTGGCATCATGGCACAAATAAGCACCGTTATGCACGAGCAAACTGCGCCCGCTGATTTTTTAGCTAGCAATAATACCAAACCTGAAATATTGAGCTTTGTATGAAGGAAAATGATTCGACGTCAAATAGCGCCGCAATATCAAATCAAAACCTTGAGCAGCAAACCAACCATACCATCATTATTTTAGCCAGTGGACTCAGTCTTCGTCTTGGTCAAGCCAAACAGCTACTTTGTAAAAACGGCGTTCCTCTCATTAGGCATATACTACAACTCGCAATAACTACAAGTCCGCAAGCCATCATCATTGTCATTCCTAAAGGAGCAGCGAAGATAGCCAATGAGGTAGCAAAACTGAGCGACACCCATCTAAATGTCAAAATTATTATCAACCAAACTCCCGAAACAGGTATGGGACACAGTCTTTATGTTGCTATTGAAGCGCTAACTCAATTTGTTAATGATAAAAACTTTATTGATAAAAATTTCAATCATAAAGCGGTTGATCGAGTGTTAATCATGGGTGTTGACCAAATTCTATTGGATCTTGAACATGCAAACGAGTTGCTAGCCGATAAGTATTTAGTGGTTGCTAGTGGTTATGAGCATTGGCAGATTTTAAATACTTTGACAAAAGATGGGCATAGTGAGCGTAAAGCTGGTGCCAGTCATGAGTCGACAAATCTTATCGTTGGTCTACCATTGGTTATTGATTATCTGCTACTTAAACAGTGGCAGTTTAATTTAAGTGGAGACAAAGGCTTACGTCATTTAATTAGAGCGTTACCGCCGCATCAATTGACAGTGATGAATAATCCTAAGCTTAGCTACGATATTGATACCCCAGAGCAGCTCGCTTATGCCAGACAACAGGGCTGGGTTGACGATGCGCGATAGGGTGAAAAATAATTATAGTCGATTTATTTTAACAAGAAGTATGATGGATTAGGTTTTGTCTTAACGGCGTCTCGATGCCTGAAGAATACGGTGGCGCGGGTGGTGATTTTCGCCATGAAGCGGCGCTGATTTATGCACAATCTGAAGCCAATCAAGCAGGGTTCGGCAACTTTTTACACTCAGGAATTGTCGCGCCTTATATTTTGCACCACGGTACTGAAGTATAAAAGTAGGCTTGGCTACCGAAAATGGCAACCGGCGAGTTAATCGGTGCGATTGCCATGACTGAGCCGGGAACAGGTTCAGATCTGCAAAACATCAAAACCTACGCAGTAAAAGACGGCGATGACTATATTATCAATGTCTCAAAAACCTCTATCACCAGTGGCTGTAGTGGCGTAATATGGTATTAGATAGTTAAGAAAGAAGAGCTAGGAGTGTCGGTCAAATAGCAGATATCAGGCTTAGGATTACAATGCAATGCCCAAACTTAAATAGTAACAGGAATACTCGAATCTATTACTACGGTCGTACAAGAGTGCAAATTGTCTGATATATAATTTGATTTTTGTTAACTATGAAATAAGGGCGTCTTATGAGTCGTACATTGTGGCTAGTAGTTGGTATCATCAGTATTCTTGGTGGTATCTTTGCTTTTTTTAATCCTCTTAGCGCCAGTTTCGCCGTCGAACAACTGGCAGGATTTGTATTTCTTCTGGTTGGTATTTTACAGTTTATCGCCCTGTTTCGTGCTTATACCACGATGGGTAAAGTGCTGGCGGCTATTGGTGGTGTACTTGGCATATTTATCGGTATTGAGCTGCTACAAAACCCGCTACAAGGTATCTTAACCTTGACTATGGTTATTGCTATTTTATTTATGGCAACAGGTATCGTCAGAGTGGTTGTCGCTTTTGGTTTACGTAGAACGGTAGCTTTTGTGCCAATATTAATCTCAGGGCTTATCTCAATTGCGTTGGCTATCATGATTTTTACCAGCTATCCGCAATCAGCGACCTATATTCTCGGCGTCCTATTAGCGGTTGAGCTGATATCTAATGGTATCTCATTAATCATGTATTCACGTGTACAACCACCTTTGGTTCGAAACATATAAAAGACGCTAGAAAAATAATAAAAAAAGACGCCATTTTGAAGCGTCTTTTTTTTATTCAATTAACATTTTGGTAGCATTTAATCCTTCCGCGAAAAGGTCAAAATATGACCCTTAAAAGGTAGCTCAAGATAAGAGGTATCCTCAGGTTTGACATGCTTACTGCTAAAGCCAAACTCAACCATTTTATTGGTCAGCTTATTTTTGCGCCCGCGCCCAGGGTCAACCACGATGACTTCACAAGTTGGCAAAGCATGACGCTCGATAAATTCCGCCAATATATCGATATGTTGGTCTTCATACAGCAAATCGCTACCGATAATGATATCAAACTTACCAAGATGGCTATTGTCTTCTGCCCAGTCTAAGCGCTCAAAATTAATCTCTTTATTATTATTTAGGCTGGTGTTTCTATCCAAAAAATATTCAACCGTTGGGTGATAATCAGTCGCTGTGATATCGGCATGGCGGTGGTTGAGTAATAAACTGGATAATGCCATACCGCAGCCAACTTCTAAGATACGTTTGCCAGCAATATCATAATCAAGCATATGATTGGCTAGCACCAAACTTGATGGCCAAATCACGCCAAACATCGGCCATGACGCCGAGCAAATACCGAGGTCTAATGCCTCATTATCAGGGTCACTAAATTGTTGATTGTCGCGTAGGGTGCAAATATGAATGTCGGTATTGCCAATTTCAATGGTTTGATAACGCACGCGCACAGTGGTCAGCGAAGTCATAAACTGTCCTAAAAAATAAGTAAGAATGCAAGGGTTGGCAAAGGATGCCACTTTCGAAGAGTGTTTTTATTAAAAGGGTAAGTTAAAGCTCGAAAATGTGTAGATGTCTATCACGAACAACTGTTAAATGGCTATAGGCAGTATGACCTAACATTTGAAAACTTGCTGTTAATTTTGAGGGTGTTCTTATTACGCTATGAGATTATAAAATAGAGGCCGGTTATAGTTACGTAATCATAACTATAAAGTTTAAGATACAGATATAAAAAACGCACCTCTTATGGTTAAAGGGCGCATTTATATTAGGCAGCTAGTTTGATTCAGCAACGGTCTAATTAAGTATGGTTTTGATAAAAGATGAGTTTAATTAGTAAATCTAAGTCCAGAGGTTTTGAGCGCCCATACCAGCTCAACAAAAGCGCGATTATTGGTCAAAGGTTCGCCGTCGATGATAAGTACGTAGCCTGAGCCATCAATCCATAAAAATACAAAACTGGTTTCAGGAATCAACAAATCGACTTGTTGAAAGAAAGAGATGGCTTGGCTCTCTACCGCCCAGCCGCGTTGTTTTTGGCGCAGCATAAAGCCTGAAAAATCAGCAGCAGCCACACTGAGCATATCCGCTTCTTCTTGGCTATAACCAATCCGTGCCAGACAAAAACCTTCATCAGAACCAATCGCTGCACGGCGTTTACCAGACAAGCTTGAAACGACATAGGGTAAAAACTGATCTAGTGGTAAGTTTGGGGCGGGCAAAAACAGCGAAAGCTTCTCAATCCAGCCATGTTCGAGAAAGCTATCTAACCACTCATCAGAATAGCGTTCGAGCCAATCAGCGGCTAGCAGTGTCTCGTTATGCGACAATAAGTCTTGCAAGGATAGCTGCTCAGGCGTTGGTTCACTTTGCGAAAATGCTTCAAAAATACCGGCTGGAGTCAAGGTCAGATAGGTTTTATCAGCGTTCAAATAATAAGACATAGCGGCTACCCGTTAGATGAATGTTTATGATGCTATGAGAAAAACGATTTAGGCTTTAAGCGTTTTGTACATTTTTGGTTTGATCAAGTTTTTGCTGACAGTTATTCCAGCGGTCATCGAATTGCCAATCGCTTTTACCCAAGCGGAACCAAACTAATGAGAACGCCAGACGGTCGTTGCGAGCGATACAATGGGAAAAAAACTCGTTTTCGATTTGTTCTATGGTGTCAAAATCTTGATTGTCACGCGCTAGCATCAAGTCGCTGGTGATATCTTTGGCGATTTCTTTGGCGTCATCACTACTGATACGCAGTCGCTGGGTTTGTTCATTTAAGGATGGCGATACCAGTACGCTCCAGCGCGTTGCTAGCATGCTGTTTTTTTGAATATAGCTTTTTTTATCGATACAATCACGAAAGCCTTGCTCGATATGCGGCAGCATGCGACCTTGCAAGCGGGTAAACATATTGGTGACATCATAGGGAATGTCATACCAGCAGCCATAAAAGAAATCGGCTACGGCACCTTGCAGCGGCTCTTTTTCGTTTAAAAGTAGCGCAGCATTGATACGTTGTTCGTGAAAATGGCGGTTGTTTGGAGCGATAAATATCTTACGCGAATAAAGACGATAGACACGCCGCGCCGCCATTTCACTTTCTTTGATGAGATCTAAATCAGACATAAGCGTGTCCTGTTAGTCATAGAACAATTAAAAAAGCTGTTAAAAATTTATTAAAAGAACATTCGTAAAAATCCTATTAAACCACTGCTTTGCACAATCGCTATGACATAAAAATAGGCGATAGCGATTGTCGTTCAGCATTATTTTAGCGTAATAGGCTATGATTTAAGTAAGATGCCAATTAACTATGAATCACAAATAGGCTAATCAAGTAAAGTTTGCATCAAATCAATCATAAATTCAGCGTCTTCTTCATCCATGGCTTCAAAACCTTGCGGCATGCCAAGTTCAGCCAACGCTTCTTTACCATCGTCATCGTTATGCAGATTAAGAATCGCATCCATTAAGATGTCAGTATCAGGAAAGCCGTCTTTAATAAGCAAGACGTGGCTGATATCTGCCAAATCACTCTCGATTAATACCGATAACTGCGCTTTGGTTAAGCGTGAAAAGCTATGAAAAATCTCCGCTAAAAAGAAAGCCGCTTGTGCTTCACCTTTAATCACTTGGCGCGCTGCTGCTTGATAAGTCTCAGTCACTGTCCAATTAAGGTCAGCTTCTTCGATATCGACCGCTTCAAGCAGGCGTAAACCAATCAATTTTACATCGCGGTTATCAGCCATAGCCACGGTAGCGCCAGCTTTGATATCTTCTAAGCTATTGATATCGCTATTGGCCGCCGCGGCAATGACCATCTCATCAGATTTGCCGATAGGACGCGCAACCGCACGGTAGCCTTGCTCACGAATAAGCGTGGCTGCATCAAAAGGGTTGGCATAAATGACCTGAATATCGCCTTGATTGATAATGGCTTCTTGTTCCGCGTGCGAGGCGGGTATGTTTAGGTGCATATTGAGATTGGCACGCTTTTGAATCAAGATGTTAAACATGTGCCAGCCTGCAAAACGCTCAGGCGAAAAATCAGGGGCGATTAACATATTATGTGTCGTCATGATTTACGCTTCCTCGTCTTGTTTCATTTGGGCATATTGAGCGATTGCGGCATCAATTTTGCTGCGTGATGGCTTACGGCGTACCGAAGTATAGCCAACCGTTTCGCCGCGGCGCACGTTCGGCACGACAGTGGCATAAACCCAATAATGGCTACCGTCTTTGCACAAGTTTTTAACATAACCATGCCATTTTTGCCCAGCAGCAGCGGTCGACCATAAGTCTTTATAGGCGGCTTTTGGCATATCAGGATGGCGCAAAATATAGTGTTGATTGCCGATTAATTCATCGACGTCATAGCCGCTAATCTCGACAAAGGCATCATTAACGTGGGTCAAAACGCCGTCTAAATCGGTACGTGACACAATCAATTTACCGTCAGGGTAAGGGCGTTCGATACCGGTGTCATAGACAGTGCGCGAAGTGCCATCGTGATAAGTCATGGTGACTTGTTCGGCTGGCATCTCAGGCTTCATGGCGTCGGGGAGTGGAGAACCCATTGTAATCTCCTTTAGTTATCATCTTAGTGATAATCATTAAAAAGCGGAATTGGTTAAAGCATACTGTCTTACGTTAATTTTTAAACCTAAAATTAGGCTTTAAATACATACTTTGCGCTGATTAAGAGTGTAAGATTCTCAAAGCTTTTAATAAGGCAATCGAAGCTTTTGGGAAATGAGTGTTTAGAAAACCTAATCACTCATTCAATATAAACAGTATGCATTACCTTAAAAATTTTTTATAAGACAAGGCGTCAATTTTCATTTAAAGTGTTATTAATAAAGTAGTTTATAGCGCTGATACCGCATAAAACCGTAACGACATAACTTTAAAAATAAATATTAGATGAGTTTTGCCAGTGCTTCTGATGCACGTTTAATATCTAGGAATATCAAGCCCAGTTTGGCATTTGGTTTTGCCATAATGGTCAATACCGCTTCATCACCTGATGAGGTCATAATCACGTAGCCTTTTTCGCCTTGGATCATGATACGATCGATGCTACCACGAGCTAATTCACGACCTGCACGGTCACCTAGTGACAATAAAGCGGCAGACATAGCGCCGACGCGGTCTTCATCAACGCCTGTTGGCAGCGCAGATGCAATCATAAGACCATCGTTAGAAATAAGAGCAGATGCTTCAACATCGGCTGATGAGCTGTTTAGGTCTTCCAAGATTTGTTGGAATGAATCTGTACGCATAACGATTTCTCTGTGACGAATGAATAAAGGGGTAAATCGGGATTGGTAATGTGCTAATTCTAGGCTTTAACTAGTGGGCAATATTATAAACCCTTACCATTAATATTGATATGGCAGAACGCCAATCAAAGTCTTAATATTGCCCATTTTTTACCTTTTAGCGTGTTTTTATAACCGCTTATCTTTAAGTTTATTTTAATAGCAAATAAAAGTTGATTTAAATGCTATTTTTCATTATTTAGTCTTTGCTGAAATTGGTTTGGTTTTTTAGAAAAGGTTATAAGCTTCAGGAAATATCATAATAATAAGTTTATAGAACGCTCGGATTTTTATAAGATTGCACCAACCAATTTACACCACCCGCATAAATTTCCTGACTAACAAGTTTCCATTCTAAGGGTATCGATAGATTATAATTATAAAAAAATCCATCATAACTTTTGATGATGGCGATATTTACTAGACTTATACCTTAAAAAAATGATATATAGATATGAGATAAAAATTGTTTGTGCTTCTGAGTTTATGATTTAGAGACACGAGCAGTTGGCTTCTCATCCCAGCAGTTTCTATAGCTCATAACGTATAGGAGCGATTTCAATCCCACATTTGCGTTTTAAATCCCATCGTTTGTGCTTAAGCGATAAAACGCCGGTGTAAATCAGCATGATGACCATTTTTACCCTAAGGAACCTATATGAGTATCAGTCAGGCAATCGAAAAAGTCGAAGCACGTTACGCCCATCAACCTGAATTTATTCAGGCAGTAAAAGAAGTTGCAATCACCATTGCTCCGCTATACGACGCCCACCCCGAATACGAAACGTTCAAAATATTTGAGCGTCTTGTTGAGCCTGACCGTGTTATCGCTTTTCGTATCAACTGGGAAAACGATAAGGGTGAAGTACAGGTAAATCGCGGTTGGCGTATACAGTTCAGCAACGCTTTAGGTCCTTATAAAGGTGGTATCCGCTTCCATCCTACCGTTAACCAATCGGTACTCAAGTTCTTAGGTTTTGAGCAAATCTTTAAAAACGCCTTGACGGGTTTGCCAATGGGCGGCGGTAAAGGTGGTACTGATTTTGATCCTAAAGGTAAGTCGGATCATGAAATCCGCCGTTTTTGCTATGCCTTTATGCGTGAGCTGCATCCGTATATCAGTAAAGATATTGATGTACCTGCTGGTGATATTGGCGTTGGTGGCCGTGAAATCAGCTATATGTTTGCGATGTATAAGAACTTGACGCGTGAGCATGGCGGTGTATTGACTGGTAAAGGTGTTGGTTTCGGTGGTAGCTTGATGCGTACCGAAGCGACTGGTTACGGCGCCGTATATTTCTTAGAAAACATGCTTGCCGCCCAAAACGACAATATCAAAGGCAAAAAGGTACTGATATCAGGTGCCGGTAATGTCTCTCTACATGCCGCTGAAAAAGCCCATATGCTGGGTGCAACGGTACTGACGGTATCTGATTCACAAGGTACACTGTACGATGAAAACGGCATGGACCAAGAAAAAATTAACTGGCTAAAAGAGCAGAAATCACACAGCAAGCCGTTGGCTGAATATGTTGGTGTGTTTGGCGGCGAATGGTTGGCGAATCAAAAACCTTGGCAGTTTAAAGGGGATATCGCCATTCCATCAGCGACCCAAAACGAAGTCGATGAAGATGATGCCAAACTGATGGTCGAAAACGGTATCAAGTATATTGCCGAAGGCGCTAACATGCCATTGACCGCTGAAGCGATTGATCATGTGCGTTTACACCGTGTGCATTATGCACCCGGTAAAGCGGCCAATGCTGGCGGTGTCGCGGTATCCGGTCTTGAGATGTCTCAAAACTCAGTACGCCAATATAAAACCTTTGAAGAAGTTGATGAGCGCTTAAAGTGCATTATGAAAAACATTCATGATTGCGCCGCTGAAGCCTCAGAGAAATATCATCAAACGGATAACGGTTATATCGACTATATGACAGGTGCAAATATTGTTGGCTTCAAACGCGTTGCTGATGCGTTATGTGCTTATGGTATCTTGAACTAAGTAGCGTTAATGGTCGCTAGATATAATAGCGCCTGATAATATTCTTAATAGCTGATATCTCGCAACTAAACACAACCGCGTCTACTTCGATAAGTAGGCGCGGTTTTTTATTTACAAACACCGACGATACACTTGGATACCTTTTTGCCTCACAGGCTTATCTCATCAAGGTTATGATAAAGAATAAAACCACGTTAAATAAAAAATTGAACAATAGAAATAGCGTTAGAAAAACACAGTATAAATAAGGAGACAATCTTATGAGTAAGATTCTAAATGGCTTTAAAATAGCGACACTCAGTACGTGTCTGATATTGGCTTTAACGACAGGTGTAATGAGTACAACTGCTAATGCATCCAGTGATACGAATGAAATACGCGCTGCGCAAGCGGCAAAGATTGGCTTAAAACAAGCTATTACTATTGCTAGTAAAAAGGCTTCTGGCATTTTGGTCAGTGCAGAGTTTGATGACGATGATAGCGACGCCGTGGGCAAGGGCGGTGTCTATGAGCTAGAATTTAGTACAGACAGCATGAGTTATGAAATCAAAGTCGATGCCAATACTGGTAAAGTGGTAAAAACGGAATCTGAGCGTTTAGACGGTGATGATATTAATGATTACCAAGTTCAGAAAAAAGCAAAAACCACTATTATGACGGCGATGAATATTGCTGAAAAGCAAACAGGTGGTAAAATATTAGTAATTGAATTTAAGAATAACCGTGATTATGCTGACCATCCTTTATACTATAAAGCTGACCTTTTAAAAGCCAACAAGATTATCAGTATAAATGTCGATGCCAAAACGGGTAAGACATTTGCCAATAAATTTAAAAAATAGCAGGCATATTTATAAAGATAGAAAAAAGACATCAACTGAGTATATCGGTTGATGTTTTTTTTCTTAAAAATAGTGCATAGAAGAGTGGCTGTGTTTACCTTATCGAAAGCATTTGTCATAAATCTTAGAAATCTTACGCATACTCACTGTTTTTGTACGTTTATTCTTACCCAAGTACGATAGTATATGAGCAGGTCTTGGTTGCATAAGCAGCGCTGACCGTTAAAATTATTATCAATGTTAACCGTCAATTAGCGTGGACGATGCAACATAATATAAAAATAGCATTGAAAAATAGTCGTAGTATCCTCAAATCGGGAAACCAAAGCCCAGCATGATAGACACAAGCATGACAGAAGGCAGGTACGCTTTTTAGTCAAAACAGTTTGTTAGGTTTTCTCCCTATTTGTTGTTCTGATATTTTTTGCATTATTCATCTACTTTATAAGGACGTCTTATGAAACGTCGTACTCTTTTAGCTTTTGCTGCCAGCACGGTATTGCTTGCCGCTTGTAATCAATCACCTACTACTGACGCTGATACCACTGCGACCGACAGTGCGGCGGCTGGTGGTTCTGATTTGCTCCAACGTATCAATAATGGTGGTACCATCAACGTCGGTACTGAAGGAACCTATCCGCCGTTTACCTATCATGATGAGAGCGGAAAGCTCACCGGTTATGATGTCGAAGTGACACGCGCAGTCGCTGACAAGCTAGGCGTAAAGGTTGAGTTTAAAGAAACTCAGTGGGATGCGATGCTGGCAGGACTTGATTCCAAGCGTTTTGATATGGTTGCCAATCAAGTGAGTTTGACCACACCTGAGCGCTTAGCAAAATATGATAAAGCTCAAGCGTATAGCTGGTCAGGCGCTGTGGTATTGGCTCCGACTGCTGATAGTCGTTATAGCTCATGGGAAAGCTTAAAAGGGCTGCGTTCAGCACAGTCGCTGAGCAGTAACTATGGCGAGCTTGCAGAACGTTACGAAGCCGAAATTGTTCCTGTCGATGGTATGGCGCAAGCGATTCAATTGGTCAAACAAGGCCGCGCTGACTTTACGATGAATGACAATCTTGCCGTATTGGATTATCTAAAAAAATTCCCAGACGCCAATCTTGAGATTAAATTGGTGGCTCCTGCTAGTGAGCAGACGGGTTCAGGCTTGGTATTGCTCAAAGGTGATGACGCCGTTGTTGCAAAGCTAAATGAAGCAATGGCAGCGCTTGTGGCTGATGGCACACTAACCAAGCTGAGCGATGAATTCTTTGGTGCTGATATAAGTCAACAAAAATAATGCTAGCTTCTATCACCTCAGTGTTAACTGATTTATTAGCCATATTGCCATTTATGGATGCGGCGCGGGCGCAAATCGTTATCAATTCATTTTGGCCGATGCTCAAAGGCGGTATCTATTATTCGATACCGCTGGCATTGATCTCATTTGCAATTGGTATGGTGATTGCACTGACAGTGGCATTGATTCGTATCGTACCGCGTGCGGGCTGGTTTCATGAGATTGTTTATCGGCTTGCCCGTATCTACGTGTCCGCCATTCGCGGGACGCCGATGCTGGTACAGCTGTTTATTATCTTTTACGGTCTGCCTAGTGTCGGTGTCAAGCTCGATCCGTTTCCCTCAGCGATTATCGCCTTTTCCCTAAATATTGGCGCTTATGCGTCGGAAACGGTACGCGCGTCGATTCTGTCTATTCCAAAAGGGCAGTGGGAAGCAGGCTCGACGGTTGGTTTGACTTACCTGCAAACTTTTCGCCATGTCATTTTACCGCAAGCGCTGCGGGTGTCAGTGCCACCGTTATCCAATACCTTTATTAGTCTGGTAAAAGATACGTCGTTAGCGTCATTAGTGCTGGTCACTGAGCTGTTTAAACAAGCACAGATTATCACCGCCCGCAATTATGAATTTATGCTGGTTTATACTGAAGCGGCGATTATTTACTGGGGTATCTGTCTGTTCTTGACCTTTATCCAAGGTAAGCTTGAAATCAGACTCGATCGCTATGTGGCTAAGTAGTTTACTGACTCACTTTATGATAGTTTTAGCATTATCTGTGCAACAGGAAACCTTATGATTCAAGTCAGCAACATTCATAAAGCCTTTGGTAGCAATCAAGTATTAAAAGGTATCGACTTGACCATCGAAAAAGGCAAAGTGGTGGTCATCTTAGGACCGTCAGGGTCGGGTAAAACCACGTTTTTGCGTTGTTTAAATGCGCTCGAAATTCCTGATCAAGGGGTTATAGCTTTTGATGATGGTAGCTTGACGGTCGATTTTGCTACTAAGCCGAAAAAGAAAACCTTGCTCGCGCTGCAACGCAAATCTGGCATGGTGTTTCAGTCTTATAACTTGTTCCCTCATAAGACGGCTATTGAAAATCTCATGCTTGGGCCGACGGTAGTACAAGGGCAAAGTAAAGCGCAAGCCCGCACGCAAGCGTTGGCATTACTCGATAAAGTCGGCTTATCTGATAAGGCGGATCTGTATCCGTTCCAGTTGTCTGGTGGTCAGCAGCAGCGTATTGGTATTGCTCGTGCGCTCGCTATTGAGCCGTCGTTATTATTGTTTGACGAGCCAACTTCGGCACTTGATCCAGAATTGGTACAAGATGTACTTGGAACGATGAAGCAGCTGGCTTCTGAAGGCTGGACGATGGTTGTGGTGACTCATGAGATTAATTTTGCCCGTGATGTTGCTGATCATGTGGTCTTAATTGAAGATGGTCATATAGTCGAAGAGGGTAGCGCCAAGCAGCTATTTGAAGATTCAACGCATCCGCGTACGCAAGCATTCTTGCAGCGCATTCAGCTATAAGCCATATATTCAATTGTCAGGTACTAAGCTATAAAAGAATCATCAGTCAATCGGCTGATGATTTTTTTTGGCTCATTCCTTATTTTTATTAGCATTAGACCACTTGCATGAGTCTTTATCGTTTACGTTCGAAATGAGTATATGTTCAATATTCCCTAATATCCGTTAAATATATCTGTGTGAATGTATCGCTATTTTAGTTTAACCAACCCAGTGGCTTTTTTGTTCTAAAATCGTTTACTATAAAGACTGTTATGGGAATGAGCATGGTTCCCTATGAGGACTTGAACCTTTAGATGTACTAGTGCGCTGTATAGGCATCGATCTGGCAGATGTATGAAGCAAATCGGGATACTCATTCTCTCTCAGATTGTTGAGTCTTAAACAATCCCAATGTGGCTCAGCATACGCATACGCATCAACCATACAGCGTCAAAGAAATACTTTTTGTGGTATTCATCGGCCCAATAGTGATATTGATAATATCGCAAACCTAGAGAGCACAAGAAGCTTACTACCAATGCCAATATAAACCATGAAATGTGCGGTGTTCTTTTAAGAAAAAAACGATAAAGCATTAAAAAAGACATGGCACACAAACTAAAATACCAAGCAAAAGCACCATATCCCCATGCCACTATATGTCCATTTGAAGTGTAGCCGACAGGAAAAACATCATAAAAACTTAGAGCTATCGAACATAACAACAAGATGGCTAAAATGACTGAAAATTTGGTCGAGTAGTTTGGTATGGTAAGTAATCGAATAACAAGGTAGAAGAATATATAGTTTCCACAAACAGCTAATATTCCGCAGTCTCCAAACATCAGACCAAAAGGTAAGTATAACGTACCCAATATTAGAGTACCCATACCTCCACCGTCTTCACCACTCCCTACCATTATACTTAGCTTATAAGCAGGTAATAATAAACAAAGAGCATAAGTTATCATCAAAAATTGAGTTACTAACTTTAGGTTTTGGTCTGATACAAGCAGAGCTGGTCTTTTATTCATAATATTTATGGCTTGTATGCGATTTTGTAAGTGGATGAAAAAAAGTAAAATTTGCGCTTTCTAAATAGCCAGTGATAGCTTTTGATTCAAGGCTTTTCAATCGATAGTATACCCCAGTGGAACCAGCTATTTTACCCTTCAAACCTATTGATAGACCACTTAAAACAAACTGCTATAATGAAACCACTTATATCAGAACGTGTTTAATGACTCATAAATAGGTATTATTGATGCCAAAGTAACTCAATACTGCTAAAACATCGATCTTATGCAAGAAGTCTATTATTAAAATGAGGACACAACTCAATCAATCCAATAAAAATAATTTTCCATTTGTTTGATATTTTTTTGAATAAAACAGACTTTTTCAGCTTGCGTCCTTGGCAGATGCTTAGCATCAGCCCCGCAATCTTTTGAGCGATTCATAACCCATTTAAGCTGATATTCTTTGAATTTATTGGCCAAAACTGGTCCATATACTTTTATTATGTCACCTCGAACTAATAGATAGTTATCATTTAATTCCTTGTCAGAATTTTGGTATAACCTATCAATAAGTTCAGCTTGCGAAGCCAATGGCAAATAAGTTGAGTCTTCTTTATAGGAGAAAGTAGCGCTTTCTTGCGTCTGATTATCCTCTATATATATTTCGCTATTTGCAGGATCTATAAAACCATTGACATCCTTACCCTTGAAACGATAGCCCTGAAAGCCGCAAGGAGTTACGCCATCGTTGCACAAGCTATGCTTGGTCTTAGCAGGATATAGCTTGACAGTATATGGCAATTTACTTTGTCTTTCTCTAAGCTGCTCTGTTTGTAATAAGCGTCCCAAATCTGGCGCAACCAGTAGCATATCATCACAAGTGACGCGACCTTCACCATAACCATGGTAAAGGTTTAAGCGTTGACCTTGTAAGTCCATCCCTAATATAAAATTTGCTTTTACAGGCGTCACGGCCGAGCTAACAGAAGCAGCTAGCATTAGGCTGGTAAATGCACTTGCATAACACAGCCGTTGATATGTTAGTAAGCTAGATTTATTTAGGTTTAAAAGCATGATGATTTATACCTGTAATAAAAAATTCGTTAATAAACGCTTAGCGCCTTCGGTCGCAAACGACTCTGGGTGAAACTGGACGCCTTGAATCGGATAGTCTCTATGCTGTAATCCCATAATCTCATCACCTGCTTGCGCCGATTCAGCCAAACTTAAATCATGATGTTTATCATTAGCAACGACTGAAGTGACCGTTAAGCAGTCAGGTAAGGTATCTGCTTTTACCATTAACGAATGATAGCGCATGATTTCTATCTCTTGTGGCAAGCCTTGATAGACACCTGCGTTATCATGGCGAATGGCTGAAACCTTGCCATGCATTGGCACGCTGGCTCGCACCACATCACCACCAAATACGTGGGCGATACCCTGCATACCCAAGCAAACGCCAAGAAGCGGCGTTGTTTTGCCCATCACCTCAATCACTTCTGCGCAAATACCGAAATAGGCGGGGTCATCAGGTGCGCCAGGGCCGGGTGAAATGATAATACGGTCAAGGTTCATCGCCTGCACATCAGCCAAGGTAATCTCATTGTTGCGTTTGACGATGACGTTGGCTGCTTCTTTAGCGCCGTCTTTATCACCGTCTATGGTCTGTAAAATCTCACCGATATATTGATAAAGGTTAAAGGTGAAAGAATCGTAGTTGTCGATAATTAAAACATTCATAAGGCATAAGCTCTTTAGCAAAAATATAATGAATTTACGTAGGCATAAAGCTGTCTAAGACTACTTTCATAGCCGACAGTTTGCGCTGGATTTCTAGGTATTCATCAGCAGGGTTGGAGTCGTAGACATTACCGCCGCAGGTTTGCGCATAAGCCGACTCACCATTGATAAACAAACTGCGAATAGGAATGGCAAAAATACAATCGCCATTAAAGTTAAAGGAGCCTAGCGCGCCGCCATAAGCACCGCGACCATCGGGTTCTAGCTCATTGATAACCTTGATTGCTTCTACTTTCGGCGCACCTGATAATGTACCGGCGGGGAAGTTGCTGGCAAGGGCACTAAACATATCTTCATCAGGATGCAAAATCCCAACGATTTCAGAGGAGATGTGTTGGACGTGTGAGAAGCGTTTGATATCCATCAGGCTACGGACTTTTACCGTACCGAAGCGTGCAACGCGACCGATATCGTTGCGGTGCAAATCCACGAGCATATTGTGCTCAGCAATTTCTTTGGCATCATTGAGCAGCGCGCGGGCAAGTTTACGGTCCTCCACTATATCGACGCCGCGCTTGGCGGTGCCTGCCAGTGGGTAGGTTTCCATCTCACCTTGACGTAAGCGAAACAGCAGCTCAGGGGAAGCGCCAATGATACATTGCTGAGCAAATTTCATAAAATACATGTGCGGTGAAGGATTGACCGCACGCAGCTTTTCATAAATCGGCATCTTGTCGCCGGCAATGCGATACTTGGACTTAAATCCAACCTCACACTGAAAAATACGCCCAGAGATGATGTCTTCTTTCACTTGCATGACGACTTTAGCATGCTGTTCTTGGCTCATACCATCACCTAAAAACTCAACGGTGGGCGGCTCGTAGCTTGGAATTGGGGCTTCAAGCAAGGCTTTGATTTGCTCAATACGATTGTCTTGCTGCGCAGTTGGATAGTAGAAATAGAAAATTTCACCGGTCATTTTATCAAGCGTCAGCCCATCTAAATAAACGCCAAATTTAAAGGGTTCAAAGTCGTCGCTAGACTTCGCATTGACACTTGGCTCAAAGAAATTGACACTGTCATAGCCCAAATAGCCGACTAGTCCACCGCTTTGGTCGCGAGCAATGACGTGTTGCGGGGTGATTGTGCGTAGCAGCTCATACGGGTTGTCCGTTTGATAATGACTGGTTTCAGCCGTTTTATTATCGGTAATCGCTAAAGTGGTACGGTCGATAGCGGCAATGGTCATAACAGGGTCAAAACCAATGGCATGATGGCGCGCCATATGACCGTCTTCACCCAATGATTCGAGTAAATAACAGGTCTCAAAAGCACGCTCAATGCGCTTAAATAACGCAAAGAAGTCAATATCTTGCGTGAGTTTAATACGCTGTGGCTTGCTAGGAATATCAATAGCAGCAGGTTGATCAGGCTTAGAAGTAGGAGAGGTCATAACAATGTCCAAAATAGTTCAATGATTTATCATATAAAAATCAGGAAAAAAGAAATCATAATTTTTGATGAATTAAGCGTCTTTTATAGGTATGCTTTTTATAGATATATTGTCTCTATGAGACTTTAGTAAAGCGCTGACATCATGCGCTTGCATGGCTTTAGCACCGCGCGAGACGGTGGCGATACCAACGCCGAGCTGCTCAGATATCTCACGCTGGGTTATACCGCGTTCAAGTAAGTCAAAAATACGAATGCGATTGGAGATTTCTTGTTGTTCTTTATCGGTCAATAATGCAGTAAATAGCTCGTCGATAGCGGCGCTGTCATTACAGTTGGCTAAATGTTTCAGTAAACTTTGATAAGGATTGGTGCTCATAATATTTAATCTTAGTAGTAGGCAGGATAATAAGCAAGATACTGTCTTGTTTCAGTATTCTAGTACAGTAGTACAATAAAAACAAGTCATAAGCGTATTGGTACGAGAGATGTCGTTAGCATGGCGACCAACCTTTATATTCACGATGTTCTCATCAATTTAGTATTAGCTCAATCTCAGGAGTGCCTTATGTTCAAATTCTTCTATCCCAATGCTTTTATCTCCGTCCTTTTAACTATTTTTTAACCGCGCTTTTATAAACTCTAGCAACTCTCACACTCTTGTTTTTAAGCGAGCTTATCAAAAAACTCAATTTCTCACATTATTTATTGCCAAATTGTTAATACTTCGTTATTATGCCTGTCATTATTTAAATGCTAATCATTATCATTAGTGTTAATAATGTTATTCGTATATGAGTTTTTTCAGCCGATAGTTACTTAAGTCAGCAGTTGTTTAAGTTAGCGAATAACAAAGGTTTTCAATAAAGAGTAAGAAAGTAAAATCCCGAACCATTTTTATATAGTGACGCTTAAATCCTTCAATCCTAATAGTAAGTAAAGTGAGTGTGTTATGCGTGAAGTCAAGTCAGCAACGTTTTCTAATCAATTAACGGTACTATCGGTGGCAGTTTCAGCCGTTCTCTGGTCACAGCTGGCAGTTGCGGCAGCGGATTTACCTAGTACTACCTTACAAACCATCACTGTGACCGCCAATAGTTCGGTACGTGAAAAGGTCCAAGAAGACGGCGTTGATGTCGAAGACTATACCCCAGCGCAGCAAGCGAGTCATTTGAGTGATTTTTTAAATGTGGTGCCAGGCGTGACCATAGGTGGTACGTCATCGGTCAATCAGCGCATTCGTATTCGTGGTCTTGAAGATAGCAACTTAAAAGTCACTATTGATGGCGCGCGCCAAGAAGGCAAAATGTTCTACCATATGGGCGATATCACCATTGATCCTGATTTGCTCAAACAAGCAGATGTGGCGGTAGGTAATAACTCAGTGACGCTCGGTAATGATGCCATTGGCGGTGCGGTCGCTTTTAAAACGGTCGATGCGGCAGATTTACTCAAACCAGGTCAAAAGATTGGTGCCAAGCTAAAAGCAGGTTATGCCAGTAATAATGATGAGCTACTGACGTCAGCCACCGTTTATGGCGCACCAACGGATAATGTGGATTTATTGGCGTATTATGGCAAACGTGATACCAGCTCTGGTGAAGATGGTAGCGGTCGCGAACTGTTTGAAGACAGTGAAAGCGAGAGTTTCTTATTAAAAGCCGGTGCTTATATCAATGATGACCACCGCGTAGGCGCCAGCTTTAGCCGTACTGATAAAGAAGGGACTTTCCCATTCCGCCCAGATTTTCCAAGTCTAGGCGATGATCCAATCCCGCAAAAAGTAAAGCGTGATACTTATACGCTTGATTATAAATTTAACCCAGTCAACTTTCTCATCGATGTTGATACCACCATTTATCAAACCGAAACACAAATTTCGCGTGATAATGACCCGAAAAAATCACCAGGCTATGATTGGAATGCAAAAGTAAAAACCACTGGTGGCAAAATTGAAAACACCAGTGTGATTGATGCAACCTCAGGACGCCATAAACTGATTGCAGGGTTAGAGCATTACAAAAAGCAGTCAGATTATAGCGCGCTCGATCGTACTACAAAAATGCCCGTATCAGGTGAGGATTCTGCCAAAAATACCTCAGTCTATCTAGAAGACCAATGGCAAATGGGTAAATTAACGCTGACGCCAGGTGTGCGTTATGATCGCTATGAAGCGCCAGATTTTGTTGCTGCTGGCAAAACGTACGATAACGTCGTTGGTGCTTTGGCAGCTAGCTATGAGATTGCGCCTCAAACGCAGGTTTTTGCCAGCTATACCCAGCTGTTTAATGGTCCAGATTTAAGCCAAGCTATTTTTAATCGAAATGGTGTTGGCACTTATGTCAATAAAGACTTAAAGGCTGAAGAGGGCGACAATGCTGAAGTGGGTATCGTGACTACATTGCGCGATCTAACCACCGCTAATGATGCCCTGCAGTTAAGTGGTAAGTATTTTGAAACCAATATCGAAAATTATATTGAATACATGCGCAGTGGTGGTAGCCATAAAGGTTTAGATTGTGCGACCGGCGCGTTAGGTGGTAGCTGCCAAGGTGCCATCAATAAAGACGAAGATTATAAAATCAAAGGTGTTGAGCTTGCCGCTGATTATAAAATGGATAACTTTAGTATGGGGCTGAGCTATGCTCATGCTCGTAGTAAAGGTAAAGACACTGGTTATAGTATCTATTCACAAACGGGTAGTAGCTCAGATACTGGTGATAAATACATGGTCAACTTGGCTTATCAACCAACAGAGACGACAGATCTTGGCTGGCGTAGCACCTATGTTGCTGCAGTGACGCCAAATACAGGTGGCGATGACATTAGAAAGCCAAGCTATGATGTACATGATATCTTTATGAGCTATTCGCCAACACAAGTGGAAGGTTTAAAAGCCACGGTCGGCGTATACAATATCTTTGATGAAACCTATGCTAGTCATGCCTCAAGATTCAATGCGCTAAAAGATGATAGTACCGATTTTGAGCCGGGTCGTAATATCAAAGCTTCTTTAAGCTATCAGTTTTAAGCCTGCATTTGTTTCTTAGTAGCAAAAAAAGCCAGCTTTTTATAAAAAAGAGCTGGCTTTTTTATCGCCATTTTTTGGAAATTGTGCTTTCTTTTTTTAGATTTCGCGCTTTGGCTATACCACTATTAATCATATATATTCATAAAGAATCAGCACTCATGACCTCATTTTTATTGTCTTCTTTTGCATTTAATCTGCGCCGTATTTGTCTTTCGATTCATCGTTATACTGGGCTTGTGATGGCAGGCTTTTTAATCATGGCTGGCATTACTGGCGCGTTATTGGCTTTTCATGACGAGCTAGATAATGTGTTTAATCATAAATTGGCTCACATCGATAAGCAAAGTATGTCACAGCTACCTATTGCAACGCTGCATGATAAGGTGATTAGCACCTATCCAGAATACAATTTTTCTAGTATGCCAACGTCATTAGAAGCGGATAAATCTGCGGTATTTTCAGTCGATAGATTCCGAGGTCAAAGCGCCAAAAATCAGCCCAAAGCCCCGTTTCAAGAGGTCTATATAAACCCATATAACGGCGATATATTAGGCACCCGTGATAAGGATGAATGGGCATGGCGCAATACGATGTGGAAAGTGCTTTGGTTACACCGTGATTTATTGCTTGGCGATATTGGCAAGTTGCTATTAGGTGTGATTGCACTGCTATGGACGATTAATTGCTTTATCGGCTTTTATTTGACTTTTCCTAGAGCGGTGAATAATAAAAAGATACAGCAAAAAGCTGCGCCTAAAAAACGTGCGTCCTTTATTAAGCGCTGGTTACCGGCGTGGAAAATCCGCCGAAAAACCAATACCTTTAAGTTCAATTATGATTTGCATCATGCGTTCGGGTTATGGCTGTGGCTGATGTTGTTTATCATTGCGTGGTCGAGTGTCGGCTTTAATTTAAAATCGGTATATCAACCTGTGATGCAAGCAGTGGTTGGATTTGAAGGTAGGCAAGGTAAGGAGAGAGAAAAAAGCAGGGCAAATAAAGCAGATCAATCGAGCACGCAGGTTATGCCAGCTATTGCGCCAGTGAGCAATGAAATGGGTAGTGCTGCTATTATTAATAAAGCCAAGGTCAATAAAGACAATAGCATTGTGTATTTAACTGAGCAGGCGAATATTGCCGCGCAAAATAATGGAGTAACAGTCAAGCAGTTATTAGGTATACGCTGGGTCACGGAGGAAGGGCAATGGCAAATGCGCTTTAAAACCGACAAAGATATCGGCACTCACGGTGGTGCTTCGTCTATCACAGTTGATGCAGAAACAGGAGGTGTTGAGCGCATCAATTTTGGTTCTCAAAGCTCATTTGGTAATAAAATCGACCAATGGATATCGACGCTACATATGGGACATATTAGTCACGGTGTAGGACATTTGGCGTATCAAATATTCTTAGCAATGCTAGGGTTAGCCGTGGTGGCCTTGTCAGCTACGGGTGTATATCTATGGTATAAGGGTCGACAGCAACGTTTGAAGGTTTTGCAAAAGTTGAGCTAAAACTGATAATTATACTTTTAAACCGTATCAACAATCACTGGCTGACCTTGATGGTTAAGTACGGTCACATCGACTTTATATAACTCTTTCATCGTCTCATGTGTCAGGACATCAACGGGTGCACCCGTTGCTAGCACGCGCCCCTCTTTCATCGTCACTACCGTATCGGCAAATTGCGCGGCTTGATTGATGTCGTGCAAGACAATGACGACCGTTTTTTGCTCATTATGGCTCAATTCACGCAGCTCACGCATCAACCGTCCAGCATGATACATATCCAGATTATTGAGCGGCTCATCAAGCAATAAATACGGCGTATCTTGGCAGACAATCATTGCAATCAATACGCGTTGGCGCTGACCACCAGAGAGCGTCGACAAAAAGCGTTCGGCTAACGGTTCAAGCTCAAAGCGTTCGATAATCTCTTGCACTTTTTGCTGATCATCAGCTGTGGGTTGACCTTGATGATAAGGATAGCGTCCAAACATCAGCAGCTCATGCACGCGCAGCCGTCCTTGTACTTGATTGTCTTGCCCAAGCATCGCTACGGTCTTAGACAGCGTCCGTGCAGGACAATGGGCAATATCGTGCTCCTCATTATCTACAACAAAACTGACTTGCCCTGATTGCAGCGGCTGCAAGCGCGCCATCACTGAAAACAAGGTGGATTTACCCGCACCATTGGGGCCTATCAAGGCAATGATTTGTGAGGTCGGCAAAGACAGAGTGATGTCATGCAGGATTTGTTGTTTGCCAATATGGTGGGAGACATTATTTATTTTAATCATAGCAGTTCTTATTTTTAGAAAGTTTTAGACCGTTGAGTTTTAAAAAACCATCATTAACGGCGATAGGTCATAAATATTAATAATAAAAATACCAAGCCGCCCGCCAGTTCAATCACCACTGACAATACACTTGCCATGCCGAGCACTTGCTCAAATATGGTTTGACCGAGTACCAAGCAAATCATCGCCACCAAGCTGACCAATATCAGGCGTTCGCTATGATACATGTGCCGCGCGATACGATTGGTCAAGGCGCAGACCAGTAAACCAAAGAAAGTCACTGGACCGACCAATGCAGTTGCCGTGGCGACCAATACGGCAATGACGGTTAATAGCCCAAATGCTAGGCGTTGGTAGTTGATGCCGAGGTTAATCGCTTGCGCTTTGCCAAGCATCAATACATCACACTGATAACGCCAGCGCCAAATAAACACAGCGCTAATGGCACAAATAACGAAGCTAATGCCAAGGAGCTGCGGATTGACCGTATTAAACTGTGCGTAACTTGCCGATTGTACGACCACGAAGTCGTCAGGATTAATCAGCCGTGCAATCAGCGCCGATAAGCTACGAAACAATACGCCAAAGATAACGCCGACCAAGATAAGCCGCGTCAAATCCTGACTGCTTTTTGAAAATAACAACCGAAACAATAATAACGATGCGCCAAAGATGAGGACGATTTCGAGGATAAATTTGGCGATAGGATTGATACTGGTAAAGCTAATCGCACCCAAAAAGAACACCAATAAGCTTTGCAATAACACATATAGCGAATCAAAGCCCAATAGGGATGGCGTCAAAATAGGATTGTGGGTTAGCGTTTGAAACAATAAGGTCGATACACCAATCGCATAGCCGACGACCATGAGTGCCAGTAACTTCTTAGCGCGTAATGGCAGGGCGAAATCCCAGTAACCATTGACATTGACGGTCAAAAATAGCGCCATCGAGATTAATAATATAAGGGTAGCAATGGATTTTGGATGTTGACTTATTATTAAACACAGCCGTGCCCAAAATTTTGCAAATGGGTTAAGGCTGCAGACGTCACTATTAATAGTAGAGTCGCCTGTTGGGCTAGAGGAAGCAGAAGGTAAAAACATACGCGAATCTTATAAAATGGAGTGGCAAGTAAAACAACGATCACTGAAACGATACAGATCGTTTAGGACTCAGCAGGCGCACGTAATAATAGCCATAAGAATATTACCGTCCCGACCACACCAAAAACTGTCGCGACAGGCACTTCAAAAGGATAACGAATCGAGCGCCCGATAATATCGCAGAGCAGAACTGCCGATGCGCCTAAAAGCGCCACTGCGGGCAAGCTACGACGTAATTTATCGCCCATGACGCGGCTAACGATATTGGGTACGACCAAGCCAATAAAGGGAATCATACCAACCGTCACGACAACGACAGCGCTCATCATCGCTACCATACCAACGCCGAGCCAGGTCACTTGTCGTTTGCTAATTCCTAAGTTCAGAGCGATATTGTCACCCAAACCGACGATGGTCAATTTATCGGCGATAATATAAGCAAGCACGCACAATGCGCCCGTCAACCACAAGAGCTCGTAACGACCAGCTAATACCGAAGAGAAGTCGCCGAATTGCCAAACGCTAAGCATCTGTAACGATTCCGTTTGATAGGCGATAAAGGTCGTTACTGCCTCGATAATGCCACCAAAGACAATGCCAATCAGCGGAATCATTAAAAAATCTGTCGGCGGTACGCGGTGGATCAGCAGCATAAAGAGCATTATGCCACCGACTGCCGCAATGGTTGCGACACCCATTTTGACCAGTAGAGCACTGGCGGGAAACAATAAACTGACCACCAGTAAACCTAGCGCTGCGCTTTGGGTCGCACCGACCATCGATGGTTCAACGAAGCGGTTTTTAAGCACCACTTGAATAATCATCCCAGCCACCGCCATGGCGATACCCGTCAAAATAATGGCAACGGTGCGCGGTATACGGCTGACCAATAGCAATGAGCTATCAGAGTTGGCGCTATGACTGATAAGGCTTTGCAAAATACCTGACCACGAGAAATCTGCCACCCCGATAGATAAGCTTAATAACACCAAAAGCCCCATAATAATGAGGCTGCCGGTATTGATAAGCCAAGGCGGCATCGCGGCGCGGCGTCGTTTATCACGAGCGTAACGGCTGCCGCTACTGGCACTGGATTGCCAACTCGATGGCGCAGCTGGCAGAGTAGAGCTGGTTTTAACGTTGGCTTGAGCACGAGGTGAAAATAACGACATAACGGCTACTGGCTTATTAATGGGTAACTAAGAAGAATGGCTTATATAGTTATCGCGTTTATTTGGTGCCAGAAAAGGCGTTTTTGATGGTGGTCAAATCCTTTATCCATTGGTAATAGCCACCAAAAGCAAGGTAAGAATCTGGGCTTAGATACACCACCTGGTCTTTACTCCAAGCAGTGGTTTGCGCCACCAATGGATTGTCTAGTACGGCTTTGGCACCAGCACCATCTTCACCAATCGCTGCACTGCGATCGACGACGAATAACCAGTCCGGATTGGTTTTTTGTATGTATTCAAACGAGATTGGCTGACCGTGACGCGCATCAGCGATTTGGTCATCTGCCATTGGGATATCTAACACACCGTGAATAAAGCCATAGCGCGACTTATCACCATAGGCTGACAGCTTATTGCCGTTAACCATGACCACTAAGCCTTTACCTTTATTGGCTTTCGTTAAAACTTTCGTCTCATCAATAAGTGCATCAATATTGCCTTGCAATTTTACCGCTTGATCGCTTTTACCAAACAAGGCACCCAAATCATGTAAGCGCTGCTTGCTTGATTCGTAAATATTTGCCGTATCAATGCTCATATCGAGCGTGGGCGCGATATTAGATAGATCGTTGTATTTTTCTGCCATACGCGAGCCGATCAAAATAGCTTGCGGCTGCATGGCGTTCAACGCTTCAAGGTCGGGCTCAAATACCGTACCGACTTCTTTAGGATCAGGATGCACTTTTGATTGTAAATTATCTAAATGTAGCCCACTTGGCATACCGTCAACCGCCACATCAAGCGCGGCTAAGTCTTGCATCAAGGTCATGTCATAAACGACCAGAGGTGACGGATTTATGGCTAAATCGACTTTGCCATTCACCGTATCAACTGCGATGGTTGCAACAGAGACGTTGTCATTCTCAGCAACGTTCGAAGCGGCATCAGCCGTTTGGTTCTCAGCTTTGGTTTCTGTTATCTCATTATCATTTGAGTCAGGCGAGCTACAACCTGCTAGGCCAATACTGGCGATCAAAGCTGTCATCATGGCAGCTAATAACGGACGTTTAAAAAGTGGGTTTTCGGTACGATTAGAACATAAAGTAGTAGACATAAATAACTCGGTATATCAAAGATTTGGTTGGTATTATTATAAAAATGCTGAAAAAAACGGCAAAATAATGGATAAGAAATAGCGGCTTTATAATTAAAGTTTTACCATAAGTTGCTATTTATAATATAAAAAAACAACTGCCATGATAAGGTAATTGAGACTTATTATCAATATTAATGATAATGGTTTTTATTAACAGGTAAGAATTCAACGATAGCTACTCTAATTATTAGTTAATGTTTAAATGATAGCTACCCCAAAAATTGTGCTAGCTTGGTTTGAAAGCAATGCAAAATCTTGATATTGCAATTGACCTTTTAAACCTTTTTATTTAGTAAATAAGGTGCAAGCATTAAGATAGGGTAAATTTAATATTGATAATAATTATCGTTTGCATTATTATCTACGCCATTCTATAACGGTTAAATGTTAGGGTGTTATGAGTTCAACGGATTTAGACGCGCCACCACTGAGATTGATACTTATCGCTATTTTTATAGTGGTCGGGCTACACGTACTTACGGCAATTGCCTTGGTGACAATAAAAGCACCTGAGCCTAAAGATGAGCCTATCAAAGAAACGCCGCCGCTTGAAATCCAAATGGTTACATTACCTGCAAAGCTTGCTGAAAGTGTGGTTGCTGAGGTAGAGAAAACCCCGCAAAGTAAAGCCCAACCTATACCAGAGTCCAAAATTGAACCTAAGCCTGAGCCCAAATCCGAACGTAAGCCTGAACCAAAAATTCAACAAAAAATGAAAGTGCTTACGCCAGCAGATCCAGTGGTAACAGAGAAAGAACCAGCCGTTCAGAAAGAAACTCCACCGGAGAAGCTGCCTATAAAAGAACAACCTGTAAAGAAAAAAATAGAAAACAAGCAACCACAACAGAAGCAAATAGATGCTGATAAGGCAGTCGCTGACGAACAACGCCGTATGATAGCCGCGCAGGCAGAAAAAGCGGCGCAACAAGCTGAAAGTCAAGCTCAAGCAAAAGCGCTGCAAGAAGCGCATGCAAAAGCGGCTCGTGAGGCCCAAGCTCAGGCAGATGCTAATGAAAGAGAAGCAGAATCCGCTGCTCGAGAAAAAGCAGAGGCTGATGGCAATGCCAGAGCTGCGGCTGCGGCAAGTAATGAAGCTGTCAATTTTACGGCCAGCGCTGCTAACTGGGCTTCTGCCCCTAACTTTAGCTTTCCCGAGCGCGCGGCTAGGCGAGCCCGTTCAGGCGATACGCTCAATGTGGTTTTGGTACTGAGGGTTAATAAACAAGGCGGTATTGATAGCGTGCGTATTGCCCAGTCGTCTGGAAATGCGCTCTTAGATAAAGAAGCGCAGCGCCAAGTACGCTCTGGTAAATTCAAACCCTTTACCAAAAACGGCGTACCCGTGGTCGGCAATGTCACCCTGCCAATCGCTTATGCGGTTCCCTAGATGTGGAAAATCGAATATATACAAGCGGATATATAAAAGCAGATATATAGTAGATAGAGAGCAACTAGATAAGATAAAGAGATACGATAATAGATATTGAAACGCGTACTGCTAAAAATCATAACATAACAAGTAACGACATCCCACTTTAAGGAGTCTGATATGGACTTTACAACTTACTGGCAATATAGCGATATGGTGACGAGAACCTTATTCTTTTTGCTCCTTGTTTTATCTATCGCCTCTTGGGTGACCGGTATCATCCGCATCCTACAAAGTCGCAAACTGGCGGCTAGTGTCGCTGATGATTTGAGTGCGCAGATTCACAGTAAGCAGGCTAGTCTGGTTGACACAGATGCCGCGTCTCGGCGTTTGGTGATTGAGCAGACGTTACTGAAGCATATCGGTCGCTACCGTTTTGCCAGTGAGCGCGGGCTGCCGATACTTGGTACAACAGCCGCAATCGCGCCATTTATTGGTTTGTTTGGCACGGTGTGGGGTATTTTTCACGCGCTGCATAATATCGGTGTCAGCGGCCAAGCGGGATTAGGACAAGTAGCGGGACCAGTCGGTGAAGCCCTTATTATGACCGGTCTCGGGATTGCTGTTGCCATTCCAGCGGTGGTGTTTTATAACCTTGCAATACGTATCAATCGCCGCGTCATGTACCACGCCAATGATAGAGCGCATGATTTATTGGCGCAATCTACCGAGCTTGCTGCGGTCCAACAAGCGCCAATCCAAAACTCAGAAGCCCAGCATAGTACTACTAATCAAACTCAGTTAACAAAACAGGCGAATACAGACAAACAAGCGGCGCCGCCATCTGAGCATTATCATAACTCGGCACCATCGCAGCTGTCATAATTATTTAATAAAAAAATGATAACCTAAAATAGTTTAAAAGAGTAACGTGAAAATCAGTTAAAAGCATGAATGGCAAAGACTTCAACTAACAGTATTGAGAATAATTATGGCATTTCAATTGGGTGATGATGACAGTCAAAGCATGAATGAGATGAACCTTATTCCGCTTATCGATATTATGCTGGTATTGATGATTAT
This sequence comes from Janibacter sp. CoH_79_TC_3, assembly GCF_058197955.1. NCBI lineage: Bacteria > Bacillati > Actinomycetota > Actinomycetes > Micrococcales > Intrasporangiaceae > Janibacter > Janibacter sp. CoH_79_TC_3. The sequence continues at coordinate 114,491 of NZ_JBXWIV010000001.1, read as the reverse complement.
CTTTTTATTGACGGCAACCGTACTAAATCCAACGGTGCCCTTAGATTTACCGAAGACCAGTGCCGAGGTCAATGAAGTGCCGCCAGAGGCCATTCAAATTAGCATCGATAAAGATGCAGGTTTGTTTTGGGATGATGAGCCTATCAGCATAGAAGCATTGGAAGTGCGTCTGCAACAGCAGTCGGCGAGCGGCAAGGATCCTTCTATCCATTTGCGTGCGGACAAAGAAGGGAAGTACGATACCGTGGCGCAAGTATTGGCAGCTGCCAGTCAAGCGGGGTTAACGAAGGTTGCGTTCGTCAATGAGTAAGGTTTGGAAGGGTAATTAAAAAGTAGATAGGCGGTAAAGAAATCTTCTAAAAGAATAAGCTACCAAGATAAATAAATAAGCTTAGCAATAAGAAAATAGCCAAAACAATAACAAGCATAATTAAAATAATAAATGTTCTCTCCGGCCTCGCATGGGTAACCTTGCGAGGTTATCTTTTTGCTGATCGCCTGTTTTCGACTGCAACATTGCTATAAACGTAACTGTATTCGCACTAATGGGTTTTAAAAACACTGCTATTACCAACCATAACCAAATGGGCGATAACCATAGCCAAAGCGACCAGGTCCATAACCAAACGGATAGGGCGAACGCAAATAATCAAGGTCACGCTGGCGAATATAATAGTAGCGTCCTTGCGCGTAGGCTTCTTCTAGCTTTTCGATACCTTCGAGCGGACAGACAGGCTGCCAATCATAACCTTCGCGACCAAGTTTATAAGCATTGAGCTCAGTACAGTAATTTTTCAGCCCTTGCTGACGACCTTGCTCCCATAATACGCGGTTTGGCGTTGCGCCAACAACGCTTGCGCATTGATTGGTATAGTTACCAAAGTAAGCTCCTGAGCGCCCACGGATACCATCAGCATAGCCGACTTCTTGCCAGTTGCTATTTTGGCATTGTTCAGGCGTTAGACTTTGGGTGGTTGCGCAGCCGGATAAGGCAAATAAAGCCGCGCCCATTAGCGAGATAGTAAGACGAGGTTTACGCATGATTTTACCGACGCATTTACTCTTTTGTGAGGCGGTCGATGAGTTTCGCTTAAGAAGATAATTCATAATAAACCTGCGCGTGTTTAAAATTATGGTTTATCATAGCACTTTTTTATATAGTCAACTTCTTGCATCTTGTTGGTAAATGAGGCGTTTTCTGTACTAAGTATTTGATATAGCACTATAAATAGCAGCGCATTGGTGGGTATCAGTCTTGCTCAGTATTTAGCTACTTATCAGCGATAGTATTTGCGACCGCTTGATTTTTAAAGGTTTACGCGCATTATAAGCACGTAGATATTATATAGCTGATAAAAGCTGTATCGCTGATAGCGGTTTATAATTAAGCTTTTTATATAAATAACCACGTTAATAGGTTATTCGTCCTATTTTAATTGCTAGCACTACACTAATTAAGTTAAAAGGTCAGACTGTTATGGGAATGTGGATTGCGATCGCCATTGTACTATTCGTATTAGGGAGTATGATGGCGCTCAAACCTAGCGGTATCGACCAGCGTTTGGATAAGCTGCGCATGACTGCGCGTCGCTTACAACTCAATCCTAAATTGGTGACTTGCCCAGATTGGGTAAAGGGTAAAGACAATGAGTATGGTCGTGGGATGATGGGTCAATATTGCTTGGTGCTCGATGATACACAGCTGCCATATACACGCTATCAAGTGATTGATGGGCAATGGCGACCAGATAGCAGTTTTGTCGATACCACTACAGATGCGGCTAAGCTCAACATTCCAACTGCTATTCGGTCTAGTCAAAGCAATAATCATACGACGGTTAAGAAGACCAATTTTAGTTTGGATAAAGTGCCACTAGATTTACCAGTCAGTATTGAGCCCTATGTAAAAGGCTTATTGACGAAGGCTAATAGCATTGTGATTTATTGGGAAGATATCGCTTATGTGCGACCCTCGACCAATCCTGCTTATCAGCAAAAATTGATTGAGAGTGATTTATTATTGCTTAAGCAGAAGCTTGAAGAGTGGGCGCTACAGATGCAAAAGAGCTTATGAAAATCGTGTCAGGGTAGTAAATCAATTTTTCGTCTCCATTAAGAGGCAATATGCAAGTCCTTTTGGCAAACTCTCAGTCATTTTAAGTTGACAGCTTAATGCTTAGCAGTGTAACGTCTTTATAACTGTATCTATGCGTTATGGTTATTGTTTGTTTTATAACCGTTTTTATCGGCAGCCCTTACTACAATAATTCGCTGAGCCATTATAACTAACTATTATAAATTGCCAGCTGCCGAATTTATCCTTATTTTAATTTACTTATTATGGTGTCGTCACTTATGGCAAAACCCGCAACCAAAAAAAGTCCAGCTGCGGCTGCTGACAAAACTAAAGACAGTCCAAAGGGCAAGTCTTTGGTGATTGTAGAATCACCCGCCAAGGCAAAAACCATTAACAAATACTTAGGCGACGACTTTATCGTACGCTCAAGTATCGGTCATATCCGTGATTTGCCAGTGGGCGCGAGCAAAAGCGCGAAGAAGCCTGCCGCAAGCAAAAAAGATGACAGCCTAAGCAAAGAAGAAAAAACCCAGCAAGCATTGGTACGGCGCATGGGCGTCGACCCAGAACATAACTGGGCGGCAGTCTATGAAGTATTGCCCAATAAAACCAAGGTTATCAAAGAGCTTAAGGCCTTAGCCAAAGACGCTGACAAAATCTATCTCGCAACGGATATGGATAGAGAAGGGGAAGCGATTGCTTGGCACCTAAAAGAAGTTATCGGCGGTCCAGACAGTAAATATGAGCGTGTGGTCTTTAACGAGATTACCAAATCTGCCATCCAAAATGCTTTTAAACAGCCATCAAAACTCGATATCGACCGTGTTAACGCTCAGCAAGCGCGTCGTTTTTTAGACCGTGTCGTTGGTTTTATGGTATCACCATTATTATGGCAAAAGGTTGCTCGTGGTCTGTCTGCAGGTCGTGTCCAGTCGGTTGCCATGCGTTTGGTGGTTGAGCGTGAGCATGAGATTCGCGCCTTTATCCCAGAAGAATACTGGCAGATTCATGCTGATACCCATATTGCCGATAGTAAAGCCAAAAAAGACACAGACGCCGAGCAAATTGCAATTCGTCTAGAAGCAACCAAGCAAGGCGGCAAAACGCTAAAGCTCGTCAATAAAGAGCAGACCGATAAAGTCTTAGCAGTACTTAACTCAAGCGACTTTATTGTTAAAGAACGCGAAGAGAAGCCAACGCAATCGCGCCCCAGTGCGCCGTTTATCACCTCAACATTGCAGCAAGCAGCCAGCACGCGATTGGGTTTTTCGGTTAAGAAAACCATGATTTTGGCGCAGCGTTTATACGAAGCCGGTCATATTACTTATATGCGTACCGACTCAACTTTCTTGTCTGGTGATGCGCTTGCTGCTGTTCGTGGCTATATAGAAGACAGCTATGGCGCAAAATACGTGCCAGAAAAGCCAAACTTCTATGGCAATAAGCAAGGCGCACAAGAGGCGCATGAAGCCATTCGTCCGTCTAACGTCAATATGAAATCAACCCAGCTAAAAGGTGTTGAGCGTGATGCCATCCGTTTATATGAGCTGATTTGGCGTCAGTTTGTGGCTTGTCAGATGCTGCCAGCAAAATACTTGTCAGTGAATCTGTTTGTTGCGGCCAATGATGTCGAGCTAAAAGCCCGCGGTCGTACGTTAGTGTTTGATGGCTTTACCAAAGTCATGCCACCAGCAAAGACCGACGATACTTTACTTCCGGATGTCAAACAAGGTGATAAATTAACGCTAGATAAGCTTGATCCTAGTCAACACTTTACCAAGCCACCACCGCGCTATACCGAGGCAAGTTTGGTCAAAGAGCTTGAGAAAAAAGGCATCGGTCGTCCATCGACTTATGCTTCTATCATCTCGACCATTCAAGATCGTGGTTACGTGAAATTAGAGAATAAGCGTTTATTCGCCGAAAAAATGGGCGATATCGTCACTGATAGACTGACCGCAAGCTTCCCAGATTTGATGGATTATACCTTTACTGCCGCGCTAGAAGACAAGCTTGACCATGTCGCTGAAGGCGATACTGACTGGAAAGATGTCCTCGATAACTTTTATGGCGACTTTAAAAAGACTCTAGATCGTGCCAAAGAAAAAGACGGAATGCGTCCGAATGATCCAACCGATGTGCCAGACGTACATTGCGATATTTGCGATCGTCCGATGCAATTACGTACCGGCTCAACGGGTGTATTCTTAGGCTGTACTGGCTATAACCTACCGCCAAAAGAGCGCTGTAAAGGCACCAAAAACTTGATGCCGGTCGAAGCGTTTGCCAATCTTGATGATAGCGACAGCGATGACGAAGCGGCCGAAGTTAAAGATTTGATGGAGAAAAAACGCTGCCCGAAATGCGGTACCGCCATGAATGGCTATATAGTTGATGGTGGTCTCAAGCTCCATATCTGTGGTAATAATCCTGATTGTGACGGTTATATCTTAGAAGAAGGTAAGTTTGAAGTACCGGGTTCAGATGCCCCAACCATCGACTGTAATAAGTGTGACGGACAGATGGAACTAAAAACTGGACGTTTTGGCCCTTACTTTGCTTGTCAAAAATGTGACAATACCCGTAAAGTGCTCAAAACAGGCGAAGCAGCGCCGCCGCGTATGGATCCTATTCATCTGCCAGAGCTAAAATCAACCAAGCACGATGATTACTTTATCTTGCGTGAAGGCGCGGCTGGGATGTTCTTAGCGGCGTCTAAATTCCCGAAAGTACGGGAAACGCGACCACCAAAGCTTGCTGAGCTGAGAGAAATTAAAGATAAAATGGAAGATAAATTCCAGTATCTGTTTGAAGGACCAGATGAAGATCCTGACGGCAATCCAACAATTCTACGTTGGTCACGTAAGAAAAAAGAGCAGTATATCGGCTCTGAGAAAAACGCTAAGGCCACCCGTTGGGGTGTATACTGGCGTAATGGCGAGTGGGTAGAAGAGTAAGCTTGTCTTACTTTTACCATCAATCGCTTTAAATAATAAAAAAACCTCTTAGATTATCTAAGAGGTTTTTTTTATTCTATCAATTTTAATGATACTAACAGTATTGAGCTTTAAAAGTTATTAGCTAAATACGATTAGTTCTTTTCGATGATACCGCAAGCAACGCGATCGCCTGCATTACCAGCTGGCTGGCTAGTATAGTCGTCAACACCACTATGGACGATAAAGGCTAGACGGTTAACACTATATTTACCGGCATCAGCAGCGGAGATTTTCTTATTTACAAAGTTGATAGTAGCAACACCATCAGCATTGGCGGTTAAGTTAGGCAAATCGCCCGCATGACCGTTCATATCATCAGGGTTAGAGTGCGGTTTATTATCTGGATTAAAGTGACCACCTGCCGCTTTACCCATATCAGCACAGCTACCCGTTTCATGGATGTGTAGTGATACCGTCTTACCTGGTTGCAAGTTCATGAGCTTACCGTAGACTTGTACGCCGCCATCAACCGGACGTAGGAATACTTGACCCACTTCATTCTTATTACCAGCGACTGCATTGATCGTAGATTTTAGCGCAGGTTGGCTAAGTGGATTGCCGGTTTGCATCTGACCTTCGACGGTTTGGCAACCCGTCATTACTAACGCTGAACCACATAATAAGGCACTTGCAAGCATCGTCTTATTCATTATTATCTCCATTTATATTTAATCGTTATGATGAGTTTCTATAATTTTAGTTAATATATTCAAATAATTCCTAATACCGCAACCAGTATAGCCAAGCGTTAGATATAGTTATTCATCAAATGCGCAACAATCGGTTAATAAATGTAAGTATCGTATGGGTTTGAAAATAGTTTACGGTATTTTCTTTGCTTCGTTTTGCCATACTAAGGTTTCGCCTGTTGCTATCGTTTGCAATAAATTATAACGAGGCATATCAGTCTGATTGTCTGCTATTGGCCATATCGGTTGTGAGGGTTGCAAACTTAGCGTTAGCTGACTGCTGCTATCACGCATTAAATCAAACAAAGCGGACTCGATTCTATTGCCTGTCTCACCGCAACCCATTACAGTACTAATAATAGTGCCGACCTTAAAAGTATTATCTTTGAGTAAAAAATAAGGCGCACGCGAGCCGTTACAGCCTGAGCTAAAGGAGGCGTATTGATTGTCAGGCCAACTCTCAAAGCTTGCTGAAATAGGGTGGTCAGAATGATAAAAATTACCCAAAGATTTTCTGATTAATTGACCTTTTTCATCAAAAGTATTGCTGACGGCGCTGACCAGCTGCCAATCGTAGTGTTCCAATAACTCATTAGTAATCGGCAATCCAGTGGGAGCTACTAGTGGCTTTGCTAAACCTGTAAAGATTAAGCGATTGCCATTTTCGATATTAAGCGCCAAGCGTTTAGGGGCGGCTTGTATGGCGACTGGCGCTGATTTTGATGTTAAATGCGAAGTTGGCAATAACTCGAAATTAAGCCTAACAGGTGCGTACTTAACAAATAATGATTGAATACTATTATCCTCTGTAATCACAGTTTTATTATCAAGGGCATTGTCATCGTTACAGGTCGCAGGAACTTTGGCAAGATGAGAATAATAAGGATAAGGCGGCGCGGACATCGCATAGAAATCCAGCATATATTGCTCGCAACCTTGATAAAATCTGACTGAACTGGGTTCTATTGCTAAGGTAATCGGTGCAAAATTTTCGATATCGATTATGTTACCGTTTTGATTAATTACTTGCGCCAATTGCCAGTCATAGTGACCTGACCACTGCATCACTTGCGCTTCACTTATGACAGCATTGTCAGTAGGGTTGATAGTATTGAAGGTTGTATTATCTACTGTATTCGTTTGTTGAGGGCTTTTCATCGGTGCGGACTGACAGCCTGTTAACGCTACAGAAAACGAAGCAGCTAGCAATAAGGATAGCGTTAAGCGTTTTGAAATCATTGTAATTACCATATAAACATTTGTCTGAAATATAGCATAGGGTTTTATTTAGATTGTTGTTTATTATTGCCAAAAATTATTGCCAAAAAAAAGCCGCCCATCATGACGATGAGCGGCTCTTTAATTTGTAAGACTGGATTAGTAACTAATCAGATTAGTTATGCAGCGCTTTGCCTGAGGTTTTATCAACCGTCACTTTCGCAGGCTTAAGCGGCACTGGCATACTAACCAAGGCCACTTTTAATATCTCATCAATCGTCGCTACCGGCTGAATGGTTAAGCCTTCTTTAACGTTATCAGGGATATCGGCCAAGTCACGCTCGTTGGTATCTGGAATCAATACATGCTTGATACCGCCGCGATGCGCCGCAAGTAGCTTCTCTTTGAGACCACCGATACGTAATATTTTACCACGTAAAGTAATCTCACCTGTCATGGCAATATCTGGACGAATAGCAATACCCGTTAAGGCAGAAACCAGCGCTGTGGTTAGTGCACCACCAGCAGAGGGGCCATCTTTTGGGGTGGCGCCTTCTGGCATATGTACGTGGACGTCAGTCGTTTTAAAGGTTTCGTAATCGATACCTAAGCTGTCGCCGCGCGCACGTACCACACTCATGGCAGCACGAATAGACTCTTTCATCACATCGCCGAGTGAACCGGTAAAGATAAGCTCGCCTTTACCTTTCATCGCGACGGCTTCGATAGTGAGTAGCTCGCCACCGACTTGCGTCCACGCAAGACCAGTAATACGACCAATTTCAGGCTCTTCTTCAGCCAGACCATAATCGTACTGATGGACGCCTAGATAGTCATCGATGTTTTTATCGTCGACCACCACCAGTTGACGTTCTGCTCTTTTCGGAGCGCGAGCGCCATGCGTTTCAACCGAACCGCGAACCACTTTACGACAGATTTTATTGACTTCACGCTCAAGGTTACGCACACCTGCTTCACGCGTATAGCTACGGACGATGCTATGTAGCGCCGCTTCAACAATCTCAATTTCACCTTCTTTAAGACCATTATTTTTAATGGCTTTTGGCACCAGATACTTCTGCGCGATATTCACTTTTTCTGCTTCGGTATAGCCCGGTAGACGAATCACTTCCATACGGTCAAGCAGCGCTGCCGGAATATCCATACTGTTAGCGGTACAAATAAACATCACTTGTGATAAATCTAAGTCCATATCTAAGTAATGGTCATTAAAAGTATCGTTTTGCGACGGATCTAATACTTCAAGCAATGCTGACGCTGGATCGCCGCGGAAGTCTTGCGCCATCTTATCGATTTCATCCAATAAGAATAGCGGGTTCTTGACTTCAACTTTTGCCAGTGACTGGACGATTTTACCTGGCATTGCGCCGATATACGTACGGCGATGACCACGAATTTCCGCTTCATCACGGACGCCGCCAAGCGCCATACGCACAAACTTACGACCCGTTGCACGCGCAATCGACTCACCCAATGAGGTTTTACCAACACCCGGAGGACCGACTAAGCAAAGAATAGGACCACGAAGTTTTTTCACGCGTGATTGTACGGCTAAGTATTCTAAGATGCGGTCTTTTACATCTTGCAAGCCATAATGGTCTTCGTCTAAGACGGTTTTGGCTTTGTCTAAATTGATAGAAACTTTGGTCGTCGCATTCCACGGCGTGTCCAAAATCCACTCAATATAGTTACGCACCACTGAAGACTCACTTGATGCTGGTGGCATCATTTTGAGCTTTTTCATCTCTTGCTCAGCTTTTTTGCGCACATCTTCTGGCAAGTCAGCATCTTCTAGACGCTGTTCAAGCTCGGCCACGTCATCTTCACCATCAAATGCGCCGTCATTCATATCTGACAGCTCATTTTTAATGGCTTTCATCTTCTCGTTTAAGAAGTACTCGCGCTGATTGTCTTCCATTTGCTGACGAACCGCATCTTGGATATCCTGCTCGATATTTTGTTCAGCACTTTGTTTAACCAGGTATTCAGTCAAGGTATTGATATGGGTTTTGATATCGTCTTCTTCTAAGAACGACTGCTTAATATCCAAATCCATCGACACGCGGGTTGAGATGAAATAGACCAATTCAAGCAAATCATCGATGCGTTTTGCCACGCGAGTTAGCTCGCGCGCATTACGTAGACGAGCGTCTGCATAGCCTTCAAACAACGTTGTTAATGCTTGAATGGTATTTTTTTGCTGGCTTTCATCCATGTCGACATCAAGGTCAGCACGCTCAAATTTTGCCATCAATAGCCCATCATGACTCTCTATCGAGTCAACGCGCGCGCGATATTGACCTTCGATCAGTACTTTGATGCAATTCTCATCGCTATCATGTGGCATGGTACTAACGATGCGGCAAACCGTACCGTATTGATATAAGTTGTCGTGATCAATATCTTCGGTGAGCGAATCTTTTTGCGCCACCACCAATACTTTATTGCCGTACTCAGCTTGTGCCAATTCAACAGCTTTCACCGATGGCGCACGACCAACAAATAAGGCAATTTGCATATGCGGATAAACAACCACATCGCGCAACGCTAGTAGCGGTAGATAGTTTTCTTCAGCGTCTTTAGCCTTAATATCTTCAGAATCGCTGTCTTTACTCTCATTGTCTTCGACAGTTTCGTTTTTAACCGTTTCAGACGCCGACTCGTTTTCCAACATATCGTCAGATGAAGTATTTAGCGCATTATCATCAGAAACGTTAGATGAAACGTCGACATCGATGTCGATATTGTCTTGGGCAATTTTATGTTCACTCATATATTCTTCCTCGTTCACCAGACTTGTAAAGTCAAGTTAGTGGTTCATGTTTAGATAAATGGTGCTGCTAAACAAAATTGCAAGGCTCTATCACGAACAGTAATGACAATATTGCGCCTTTATTTGCATTGTCGCTGATGTCTGCTAGGTTTTGCGCGTGGGCTTTATGGCTAAAATCAGGTAAAATGACGCGCGTCTTAACCGCTCCGTTTAAATAGCAACGATATGGGTTAACGTGTGAGTTAAAACGCTAGGGCGAAATAAATAGGTCAGTAATGTGTCAATAGCGGGCCAAAAAACATAGGGTAAGGGGCGAGAATATGACCATCAATGCGGTGCTACTAGCGGTAGTCATCATGCTAGGGCTGTCTTTAGCGCGGGTACACGTGGTACTCAGTTTATTAATCGGGGCGCTGGCAGGTGGGCTGATTGCGGGTCTTGGCATGACCGATACCTTAAATGCCTTTCAAGAAGGGATCCGTAATGGCGCGCAAATCGCGTTGTCTTATGCCTTGTTGGGTGCTTTTGCAGTAGCGATTGCACATTCGGGCTTGCCGCAATCTTTGGCAGGAGCAGTCATTAAGCGCATTGATGCCGGTGGCACCAGTGGCATGATTAAATACATGCTGTTTGCCGGTCTGGTCACCATGAGCTGCTTTAGCCAAAACTTAATTCCCATTCATATTGCCTTTATTCCATTGCTCGTGCCGCCTTTATTGCTCGCCTTTAATCGCATGCAAATTGATAGACGCCTGATTGCCTGTCTGATTACTTTTGGTCTTGTGACCACTTATATGTTTATCCCTTATGGCTTTGGCGATATTTATCTCAATCAAATCATGCTTAAAAACGTCGGTGAGGCCGGTATTGATGTATCGAATATTTCGGTCACCAAAGCTATGGCGATTCCGGCACTTGGCATGCTCGTTGGTTTGCTAGTGGCGGTATTTATCAGCTATCGTAAGCCGCGCCAATATCAGCAGCTAGCAATCGATAAACAAGCACATGATGCCGTGGTAGAAAATGATTCTTTAAGCAAAACAGCAGCGGATGCACAAACGCAAAGCAAGCTTAAGACTATCGTCGCGCTGGTCGCCATTGTCACCGCTTTTGTGGTACAGCTTTATACTGATTCGTTATTGTTAGGCTCGATGTTTGGCTTTGGTGTCTTTATGGCAACAGGCGTGGTCAAATGGCGTGATGCCGATACGGTCTTTAATGATGGTATCAAGCTGATGGCAATGATTGGCTTTATTATGATTACCGCACAGGGCTTTGCCGAAGTCATGAAAGCGACCGAACAAATTCAGCCATTGGTTGATGGCGCGGCGTCATTGTTTGCGGGTAACAAAGCAATGGCAGCATTCATCATGTTGTTAATAGGTTTGATTGTGACGATGGGCATTGGCTCTTCATTCTCCACCATTCCAATTTTGGCGGCGATTTATGTGCCGCTCTGTATCTCTTTAGGGTTTTCACCACTCGCGACGGTGGCGATTATTGGAACGGCAGGCGCGCTTGGCGATGCGGGTTCTCCAGCGTCAGACTCCACCCTTGGACCAACCTCTGGTCTAAACGTTGATGGGCAGCATGACCATATTAAAGACAGCGTGGTCCCAACCTTTATTCATTACAATATTCCGTTATTGGTGTTTGGTTGGATAGCGGCGATGGTACTTTAATTCATAATCCATATTTTGATAATAGACACGAAAAAGGCAAGTGACTTTATGATCATTCGCCTTTTTCATGGCTATTATCATGATGTGATTTACGCCTCTCTCAATACTACTCATCAAAATCTTTAAGCTCACTACCCAAGCTTGTTAAAAACTCATCACTCTGCGCCAGTAATTCGTTTAAGCGTTCTTCATTAATAAGCCGTGCCAGCTCATCAGCGCTAAAAGACTGCTCTTGACTATAATATAGCAGCTCATAATCCGCTTTTTCTAACTCTTGCAAATGTTTCTCGACATGCTCTGCGCTAGAGTTAGTTTCCAGTGGCATCTTATTATTACTCATTAAAACCACCTCAAGCCACTTGGCGTAATTAAACCATCTAACGGCACATCCCATGGATGACGCTCTAGTTGTTCGACCACTTGAAAGTCATAGCACCAGCCAATTTTTAATGGCTTTCTAACCCCTACCTGATGGCTTTTACCAAGCGTTGTATCATAAAAACCACCACCCATACCCATACGATTGCCGTTTTTATCAACTGCTGTTAATGGGCAGATAACGACATCTAATTCAGCTGCCCACAATAATCGGCGATGATGGTTTTGTTTCATACCCAGACTATGAATACGCGTCGGTATGTTTAATAACTTTGCATGATAAATAGGGACAAAGCGCAGCCGTTTATCCATATTACCTTTATTATCGCGACCGAGCGAGCCAACCATTGGCAAGTAAGGAAAATAGCCTAAGCGACCACACCAATCGAGCAGTGGCTGAGTGGGCAGCTCGCCAAAGCCATCATAATATAAGCCGATACGCGCATGCGGTGCTAAGCGCTGTTGCAACTTAATTAAGTGCAAGCTTGCCATACGAGCATATTGCCTACGCTCGCCATCTGTAAGCTTACGACGTTGGCTGGTAAACTGGCGTCTTGGCGGATTGATTAAAGTATCAGAGATTTTGCCCTCTTTTTTAGAAGGGTCGACCTCATTGGACAGCTCACATAGCCTTGATAGCGAAGTAGCAGATTGTTGTTGGCTGGTGTTTTTAGACATCAGTTAGCCTCACGGACTTGGAGAAATTTGTGATAAGTCATGCTATCATAACGCCACTTTACATCGTATTTTCCTTTATGTGCAGCGTGTGTTGCATTTTTTTCGAAGCAGCTATAAAACCAACCATCAAAGAGGGTAGTTATGTCGACACAGAATCAGGCAACTCGTACCGAAAAAGATACCATGGGCAATGTGGAAGTCCCAGCTGACGCTTATTGGGGTGCGCAAACCCAGCGTAGCCGTGAGAACTTTAAAATTGGTGGTGAGACGTTGCCACGTCCAATGATTGAAGCAATGGCTTTGGTTAAAAAAGCCGCTGCGATTACCAATGCTAGCCTTGAGCGTATCGAAGGCGATAAGCGTGACCTTATTGTCCAAGCTGCTGATGAAGTTATCAACGGTGGTCTAACGGATCAGTTTCCATTGGTTGTATGGCAGACTGGTTCTGGTACGCAGTCAAACATGAACATGAACGAAGTATTGGCCAATCGTGCTAATGAGATTGCTGGTAATGCACGCGGTAGCTACACGCCGATTCACCCAAATGACCATGTCAATCATGCTCAATCTACCAACGATAGCTTCCCAACTGCGATTCGTGTGGCTGCTGCTCGCGAAATCAATGGTTTATTGATTCCAGCGGTAAAAGCACTACGTGATACCTTGGCTACTAAAGCTAAAGAATTTGATAGCATTGTCAAAATCGGTCGTACGCATTTGCAAGACGCCACGCCTTTGACCTTAGGTCAAGAGTTTAGCGGTTATGTGAGCCAACTTGATCATTCATTAACTCGTATCGGCAACGCTTTACAAGGTCTATATGAATTGCCATTAGGCGGTACTGCAGTCGGTACGGGTCTAAACGCCCATCCTGATTATGCGGTAAAATCAGCTGAGCAATTATCAACATTGACGGGTCTACCATTTGTCACCTCACCAAATAAATTTGAAGCACTAGCGGCTCGTGATGCCGAAGTCTTTGCTTCTGGCGCACTCAAAACCCTAGCGGGCAGCTTAAACAAAATCGCTAACGACGTACGTTGGTTGGCATCAGGTCCTCGTTGTGGTCTAGGCGAGTTGACGATTCCTGAAAATGAGCCAGGCTCATCTATCATGCCGGGTAAAGTGAACCCAACTCAGTCAGAAGCGATGACGATGGTTGTGGCGCAAGTGATGGGTAACGATGTCACTATCAGCATGGCAGGCGCGTCAGGTAACTTTGAGCTAAACGTTTATAAGCCAGTTATCGCGTTTAACTTGTTGCAATCTATTAAACTGCTTGGCGATGCGTGTAATAGCTTTAACGAAAACTGTGCCGTTGGTATTGAGCCAGTAAAAGACAAAATCGATGACTTTTTGCATAACTCATTAATGCTAGTAACGGCATTGAACCGTCATGTTGGTTATGAAAACGCAGCAAAAATCGCTAAGACGGCTTATAAAGAAAACAAAACCTTGAAGCAAGTTGCGGTTGAGTTAGAGCTGTTAACTGAAGCTCAGTTTGATGAGTGGGTTATTCCTGCTGATATGGTAAACCCTAAGTAAGCTATTTAATACTTTCTTAGAATAGTAAAAAGACCTTGCCATCCTTTATAAGCGGATGTGGCAAGGTCTTTTTTTTATCTATCAATTGAAGCACATACATCGAGAGAAACAATGTCTTACGCTCACACAACAAGCAAACCAATACTTATAACAGCGCCAACAAAAATTTTGATTATAATGAGCGCATAGGTAAGAGTTCGTGAATAACAGTTATAAATCACGACAAAGACAATAAGAGCGAACGATGAGACTAACTAAAAATAGTTCGCCGCTAACGTCCATATTTGTATTCTCTTGTCTATGACCATTCTAATTATATCATTGAGGTAATTTATGAAAAAGTTAACGGCCGCTCTATCATCAGCTGGTATTTTGATGGCAATGTTGGGTTCTGGTTCAGCCATGGCTTACTCGGACCAAGTAATGGAAGCTAGCGAGAGTTATGATACTGCTGTTAAAATTAGACAAGTCAACTACACTTGCCAAAGCAACAAGAAAGTCAGCGTGACTTATGGCTTTAATAAGCAAAATCTACCTACGTTTGCAGAAGCCAATCTAAATGGTAAAAAAAGATTTTTACCGATTAACTTAGGTCGCTCTGACGATGTTGATACCGTGTTTGGTGATGAAGAAAACTTTAGTATTATGACTGGTGCACTGCGTTTAAATAATTATCATAAATCATCGGCTAATATCCAAAACGCTAAGAGTGAAATTCTCTATAAAGGTTGTAATGTTGCTTCTACCAAAAAGCTTAAAGGCTAGTTTTTAACAAGCTGATAGATGTAGAGAATTTTAAAAGACCTTGTCATGAAATGTGGCAAGGTCTTTTTTATATGCTAATGCTATGTCTATTATTCTAAATTATATTATAAGTGCTAATATTGCGGGATAATAGATTATTTGATATTTACATATATTGGAGTAAGTAATAAGAATGAATTTTACTTTACCAGAATTTAGAAAAAGTAGCTTCCATTGTCCTTTATGTAGCACTTATTCACATATGACTTGGAATCAATTAAAAAATGCTAATTCATATACAAAATATTATGAGTCACTTTGCTCATGCTGTGGCAAAGACAGCTTGTGGAGGGTAACTGAATATAATGAAGGTTCGTATGAAAGAATAGCTAAAAATGCCGAACTTTTATTTCCAGATAACGGTGTGGCAGCCTTACCTGAAGATGATATGCCTCAAGATGTAAAAACTGATTACGTTGAGGCTGCAAGAATATTCTCGAAATCTCCTCGTGGGGCAGCAGCTTTACTTAGATTAGGATTACAGAAACTATGTAAGCATCTAGGTGAAGATGGAAATAATATTAATACTGACATTCGTAGTCTTGCTTCTAAAAATATCCTGCCTCCCAAGGTTGTTCAGGTCGCCGATACCGTTCGCATAACTGGCAATAATGCTGTCCATCCAGGAACAATGAGAGATGAGGACTTTGACTACGTAGCATCTAAAATGTTTGAACTTCTTAATTTCATAGTCAAAAAAGGTATTTCAGAACCTAGAGAACTTGACGAATTATATGAGCTCACTCCAGAAGGTCCAAGAAAAGATGCAGAGGCTAAAGATGCTAGAGCTAAAGCTAATCGTACTTAATAAAACTTTAAAGAGTAGCGTAGGTTTAAAGAAATAAATATTCTTCATTGTTGTACATAAATAAAAAAAGACCTTATCACATAACGCGATAAGGTCTTTTTTTATCTAAATCTAAGCTCAATTAAAACTTATAAAGTAAACCTAGCGTCGTCGTTGCATCCGTACGCGAGTCGACCATTGGACTATCATATTGCTCATTTGCTAGATAGCTTAAGCTTTGATTGGCAAAGCCTGCAAAGCGCTCATTGAAATCATAGTTGGCACTGATATTGATATACGGATTCAAGCTTGAGTTAGAGGTATAAGCCGCAACGCCTGTCTTAGCTGATTCCTCAGCACTGACGCCATAATAATAGTTGTTATAGTCAGCGTCATGATATTCAAAGCCAATGCTTGGATAGACTGTCAGCTTATCTTTAGTGATTTTGGCAAGGTAGGTCAAGCGCGCTGTATTACCACCACTATTATCTAAAACGTCAGTCGCGACTTGCAGACGGAAACCGCCAACAGGCGTACGACGTAGATACGATAGACCGGCAGCGGCTGATGCCTTGCGTTTATCCAGACCTTGCAGCGCGCCAGTGGCATCATCAGGGTCGAACTCATTGCCATCAAGCTGCGCGTAAGCCGCTAGCTGATTGGTGCCATCGTTGATGATATAAGCACCAGCCTGCGCACCGCGCGCGTAGATTCTGTTGTTATCATAAAACACACCCGGCAATACTTTTATCTCAGTGCTATCTTCCAAATCATAGGCTGACTTGACTGCCATCACGTTGACACCGACGCTGAGTTCGGCATCTCGGTCAGTCGGTAAGTTGTTCTTAAAAAGTGCAGCATTAGAGAAGCTAGCGACACTAATTAGGGCAGTGGCGGTCAATGCGCTAAGGACAGTACGCGTTAACGATTGCGATAGTGCTGATGATTTAAACATGGTTTGCTCTCATAAGTGGGTGGGATAAATGGTTAAAACAGAGTCGGTAAATAGAATGATAAATAAGTCTGGCACTTTACTCAATGGCTGCTAGCACTTGTAGTATTTGCTGATGAATATCTTGCCACCACCATATAAAGCCAATACTAATGAGCAGCATGACCAGCCACGGTAGCAATTGCCATATAAAGATGGATTTGGTCGCTGTTTTCTGTTCGTTAAATTTGCTGTGATTAGCATTCACATTTATAGGCAAGTTTACAGCAGAGTCATGATTAAAACTGCTGTTATTATCAAAATTACCATCATTGTCAAAGCGAGGAGTGTCATTATCGAAGCGAGAAGTGTCGGTAGAAAAGTCCGTGTCGCTGTTTACTGGAGAGTTGATATACGTCGTTTGATAAATATCTCCAACTCGGATCGGCACATTCTGTAGCGTAGCAGCCAACCGCTGACGGTAAGCAATTGCGAACGCCAATGCAATCACTAAGCCCGTTACCGCGCCGCCAATATGACCGGCATTATCAATACCCGGTACAGCAAAGCCATATACCAAGTTTATGCCCATAATAATGATTAGGCTTTTAAGATTCAGCACCATGCCATTTACTGATATTTTAAACAGTGCGGCTACCAATAGCGCGGCACCGATACCCATGATACCGCCAGACGCGCCCGCCGATAGTCCGGGTTGTCCAGTGCCATCTAAGATACCTTGCCACGTAATATGGTTGTTAAGTAGGTTGCCACCGATTGCCGCTAGTAAAAATAGTGCCAAAAACTTCGCTGAGCCAAACATCGGCTCGGCGATTTGCCCAAAAAAATACATGGCAAAACCATTAAACAATAAATGCATGAGACCGATATGCAAAAATGCGCTACTTGCCAAGCGCCATGGTTCACTGTCCATAGTATAAGGCAATGCATTGGCACCCCATTTCAGCAATTCTGCAGTCGATGGGTTATTGGCATCGACGCCAGTCAGCACCTGTATTATAAATAGCCCGATAAAGCTGACTAACAGCAAAGTGGTGACGGGTGCGGTTTTTAATAATTGTTGAATGGTCATAAAATCTAATTATCAGTAAAAAATTATCAATACAGTATAAAGGCTAGGGTTAGGGCGTGTCACCCATAAGCTGGTTATGAATATTTAATAAAGGCTACCTTTTTAATAAGAACCAGTTTAATAAGAATTAGTTTTAAGATTCTCATAAGTGCCTTTAACCAAAATATCATCGGTCACTTGATTGATATCGGTATGACCACAAAACGCCATACTGATATCGCATTCGTTATAAATAAGCTCTAGCGCACGGCGCACGCCATCTTCACCGTAAGCACCAAGTCCATATAAAAACGCACGACCAATCATCGTACCAGTAGCGCCTACAGCGAGTGCTTTGAGCACATCTTGACCGGAGCGAATACCACTATCGAGCCAAATCTCGATATTGCTGTTTTCCGCTCGTACCGCTTGCACGATATCAGCAAGCGCCGCAATGGAAGATAGTGCCCCATCGAGCTGACGCCCGCCATGGTTTGAGACGACCAACGCATCGGCACCGCTACGAGCAGCCAAGATAGCGTCTTCAGGTTCCATAATACCTTTGATAATCAGCTTGCCGCCCCACATATCTTTAATACGCGCGACATCATCCCAACTCAGCGCAGGGTCAAACTGTTCAGCCGTCCATGCTGATAGCGATGAGATATCTTCGACGTTTTTGGCATGGCCGACGATATTGCCAAAACTATGCCGTTTAGTGCCGAGCATATTCATGCACCATTGTGGCTTGGTCATAAGGTTTAATATATTGGCAAGGGTGGGCTTTGGCGGCGCAGATAGACCGTTTTTAATGTCTTTATGGCGTTGTCCGAGCACTTGTAAATCCGCGGTTAAGATAAGCGCTGAACAATTGGCAGCCTTAGCACGGCGAATCAGGTTTGCCATAAATTCTTGGTCACGCATCACATACAGCTGAAACCAAAACGGCGCACTGGTATTTTCCGCCACATCTTCGATAGAGCAGATACTCATGGTCGAAAGCGAGAAAGGCACGCCAAATTTCTCCGCTGCCCGTGCGGCGTGAATCTCGCCATCTGCCCACATCATACCGGTAAAGCCAGTTGGCGCGATAGCGACTGGCATTTTGGCTTTTGAGCCCAGCATGTCAGTGGCAAGCGAGCGCCCTTCCATATTGACCAATACCCGCTGGCGCAATTTAATACGGTCAAAGTCGGTTTCATTATTGCGATAAGTGGTCTCAGTCCATGAGCCTGAATCGACATAATCATAAAACATCCGTGGTACTTTACGCTCGGCAACACGGCGCAAATCCTCAATTTCCGTTATTTTCTTTAAATCTTTCATAGGTTTCTCATTATTATGATTGTTTTATGCTGGCTGTTTTATGAAGAATACTTTATAAAATTCGTTTTATGACGCTATTAATAACTGCTGCAAATCCAGCACTGAAAACGGATAATCTAAACGTTTTGATGGCGTTAATATCACAGGAATCGTGGTGGCAAACTCCATCATAAGTGCCTCATCAAAATCAGCAATATCAACATGCTGATAGCTTATCGGCTGCACCGCTTGAAATTGGGTGAGCAACTGCTCAGCGATGTCACAAAGATGGCAGCCAGTCGTCCCGAGTAGCCACCATTTATCCTGATTTTTAGCCGTACCAAGATTGGGATTGGCGGCACTTATACGTGCCCGTAGCATTGCTATCGTAGTATCATTATCCATATTCACGCTCTTATTCTTATGTCTGTTTATCGCATTTGTCGCCAAGTGCTTATCTTAAGTCTTTTAAGGAAAAGTATTCATATCACTTGGCAGTATTTACATGATAAAGAAATGGGGTAAATAATGACAGCGATTGTGAGATTAGGTAAGATGACCTGCTATTTATCATTGCGCATTATTAGCGTCTTATTGATAGCTTGCCGTTTATAGTGAGTCATTTATAGACAGCCGCTTTTTATATGACTATTTTTTAACCACTCGGATATCGCACGCATGACAAGTTTTGGCAAATTTATCAAACGCTTATTATTGGCATTTATAGTGCTGGTGGTGGCATTCCATGTGTTGGTCGCAGGGTTACTGTTAATCTGGAAGACTCAGCCGATTAATAATAGTATGTTTATGCTGACCCATCGTTTAACGGGCGGCACGGTCACGCAGACATGGGCTGAATATGACGCCATTGCCAAATCTGCCAAACAAGCGGCGATTGTCAGTGAAGATTCGACGTTTAGCCAACATAATGGCTTTGATATGAAGGGCATTAAGGCGGCGCAGAAAAAGAACGAAGAGACTGGGAAAATGTCAGCGGGCGGCTCAACGATAACGCAGCAATTGGCCAAAAACCTATTTCTCACCTCGCATCGCTCTTATACCCGTAAAGCCGAAGAAGCTATTCTCACTATAATGATAGAAACCTTTTGGGATAAACAGCGTATTTTGACCGCTTATCTAAATGTCGCTGAGTTTGGCAATGGCATTTACGGTATCGATGCTGCAGCCCAGCATTATTTTGATAAATCAGCTGCCAATCTAAACCGTGACGAATCTGCTTTACTTATCGCTATGCTGACCAATCCAAAATACTATGAAAGTCATCAAAGCGACAAACGCTTGCGTAATAAGCAACGTATCATTAAAAAACGAATGAAGAATGCCGTCTTGCCGCAATCGGCTTAAATTGCTCGCTTAAACTGTTAGTGATTTTAAATAGCAGTAAGCCTAATTGTGCTATGTTATAGGATATAGAATTAGCCTCTTTAAAAAAATTAGTATAAAAATTTCTTAAGCGGGTTTGAGTATAAAAATAAAAGATGATGGCGTATCGATAACGCTAAAGGAGTGGGAAAATGGCAGAGATGGACAATAAGCATGAAGTTAATGACAGTATTGATATGAGTATAAAATCTGACAATGAAACAAGCCCAAACTTTATTGAAGTGAGCGATAATTCAACTGATAGTGCGGCTAATAGTTTAACTGAGGGTTTAACTGAGAACCTAACTGAGATTGAGTGGCAACGTTCAGAAGACGGTAGCTATTCGCCGAGCAGTTATATCAATCGCGATTTCTCTTTACTACAGTTTCATTTGCGGGTTTTAGCGCAGGCGGCCAGTCCGCGCCATCCTTTATTAGAGCGGTTGTTTTTCTTAATTATTTTTTCCTCCAACATCGATGAGTTCTTTGAGATTCGCGTTGCCGGTATCATGCAAAAACTCAATCTGGGTGATGTATCGACCAGTGTCCATGGTATGCGCCCCAGTGAGATTCTTAATGAAATATCAGCAATAACCCATGATGCCATCGATGAGCAATACCGCATTCTTAACGAAGATATCCTGCCAGCACTTGCCAAAGAAGATATTCGCTACTTAAAACGTGATGAGCTAAATAGCGAGCAATCGGCATGGATGAAACGCTATTTTACTGAGCAAGTATCTCCGGTTTTAACCCCTATCAGCATTGACCCTGCGCATCCATTTCCACGCTTGGTGAATAAGAGCTTAAACTTTATTGCCACCTTAGAAGGCAAAGATGCCTTTGGTCGCGATATCAATCTGGCGATTGTGCCAGCACCGCGCAGCTTGCCGCGCGTGATTCGTCTGCCTGATGAGCTGACGGGTGGTAAAGAGCACCATGTGATGCTGTCAGCCGTGATTCATGAGCATATTGGCGAGCTCTTCCCTGGGATGAATGTCACCGGCTGTCATCAGTTTAGATTGACGCGCAATGCAGATTTGGACTTGGCAGACGATGTCGATGATATTGCCAAGGCCTTAGAAGGCGAGCTTGAAAACCGCCGCTTTGGCGACAAGGTACGTTTAGAGGTCACCACTGACTGTCCTACGCCCATTAGTGATTATTTGCTTAATGAGTTTGAGCTGCATGACAATCAATTATACCGCGTCAATGGACCGGTGAACTTAACGCGCTTGCTGTTTGACTTTAATATTCCAGCGCTGCGTTATCAGCCGTTTACCCATGTCGTACCCAAGCCTTTTCGCCGTGAAGTCGATAAGCTCGATAAAGCGACCAGCATGTTTGCAGCAATGCGTAAAGGTGATGTCTTGGTTCATCATCCGTTCCATGCGTTTTCACCGATTATCAATTTGCTTTGGCAGGCAGCAAGCGACCCAAAAGTATTGGCCATTAAACAAACTCTATATCGTTCAGGTACCAATTCAGAGATTGTCAAAGCGCTAGCAGCAGCAGCGCGTCATGGTAAAGAGGTGACGGCGGTTATTGAATTACGTGCGCGTTTTGATGAAGCTTCTAATATCGCGGTTGCCAACTATCTACAAGAAGCGGGCGCAGTCGTGGTTTACGGAATTGTTGGCTATAAAACCCATGCCAAGCTGATGCTCATCGTGCGCCGCGAAGACGATAAAATACGCCGTTATGTGCATCTAGGGACAGGGAATTATCACGCTGCCAATGCCAAAGTTTATACCGATTATGGCTTATTCAGTGCTGACCCCGATATCTCAGAAGACGTACACAAGATATTTCAAGAGCTGACGGGAATGGGCAAACCTGCCAATTTGAAAAAGCTCCTGCATGCACCGTTTACTTTGCATGAGAGACTGATGAGCTTTATCGATGATGAAATTGCCCATGCAAAAGCAGGCAAGCGCGCTCATATCGTGGTTAAGGTTAATGCGCTGACCGAGCGCCGTCTGATTGATAAATTGTATGATGCGTCGCAAGCAGGAGTTAAGATTGAGCTAATTTTGCGCTCAATGTGTTGCCTGCGTCCACAAGTAAAAGGATTGTCTGAAAACATTACCGTGCGTTCTGTTATAGGTCGATTTTTGGAGCATACGCGTATTTATTATTTCCATAACGATGGGGACGAGCGCTTATATTGCGGTAGTGCCGACTGGATGGATCGCAATTTATTCCATCGCGTTGAGGTGGCGTTCCCCATTGAAGACAAAAAGCTGTTTAAACAGATTTATGAAGATGGTTTATTGAATTATCTCAAAGACAATGTGCAAGCGTGGACGCTTGACGGCAATGGCGTTTGGCAGCAGACTGAACCTGCCGCAGGCGAATTGCCGCATATCGCGCAGGAACATTTATTAAAAGTCATCAATCGTGTTGGCGAGCCCGTGTAGAGTATTGGCTTTAATCAGCTGGTTTTATTAGACGTGCTTGCTGATATCTCTGGTTAACCTGAATCGCATTAAATTTTAACATTTCCAGTTAAATTATTCTCAATGAAAGCCAAGCGTGGATGTAATCTACGCTTGGCTTTTTCGTATTAATAGTCTCCATTGCGAATGACGATAAGTATAAAGATGAAACATGCGTTACAAACTGTCTGGTAACCTCACATTTATTCACACATTGATACCGCAGTACACTGGTTAGCGATTGAAAATTCTAATTATAATTGACACAGGTCTTGTTACCAATACATCAATTATAAAAAATAGGAAATGAATCATGAGCAATACCAATAACGATACCTCAGATATTAAAAAAGCAGCAGAACAAGTAGATAGTCAGCAAATCGAAAAAAACTTAGCAGATAATAAGCAAGTCGATGCGCCAGAGAAATTGAGTGAAGAAGAACAGACTTCATTTATTGATGATGAATTACGCACCGATAAGTGATATCAGCTTCATTACAAAGAAATCAGTAGCAATTAGCATATTTATTCATTCATAAAAATAAATAATGCTTTAAACCATAAAAGCGAGGGAAGCGCTATGCCAACTAACACTCATCCAAATCATGAAGAAGCGGTACCCGTTCATGATCCAGCAGCCTTATATCCAGACAATGCCCAAGACAGTTACGAAGGTCGTAAACACGAGCCCGATATCGATGGACCACAGCAGAAATCACAGGAAACGGACGAGATATATTCCGATCCTCGTAAGGAAGAGAGCTTACCAGATGGCGGCAAGAATGTTGCAGACTTAAATGCTTATGATTTATCCCAAAAAGGCAATGAATAGTGTTTAGCTGTTATTAAATTGGCAAGCCAGTAGTTTTAGAAATTGAATGATTGATAATAATAACGACAATCACAACAATTCAAAATGACAAGGACACCATAATGCAAAATGAGAAGATGCAAACCAAAGATCCAGCGTTAACCAAAACGCGGATTGATGACTCTGATGTTAATACACTTAATACTCACACATCTGATGTTCACACTGAAATAGAAAATAGCATTACTGAGAATAAAGGTACCGATACCTTTAAAGAAGGTGTGATTAATTCAGAGCACGTCAATGACAATGACAATCCTGCACGTCAGCCAGATCGCCGTGACCAAGAGGGCAATGCTTTTGATGAAGGTATTAAT
Source organism: Janibacter sp. CoH_79_TC_3 (assembly GCF_058197955.1). NCBI lineage: Bacteria > Bacillati > Actinomycetota > Actinomycetes > Micrococcales > Intrasporangiaceae > Janibacter > Janibacter sp. CoH_79_TC_3. The sequence goes on along the minus strand of NZ_JBXWIV010000001.1, from coordinate 90,523 downwards.
GAGCATACCATCGTCAGCGATACAGCTAAAAGTGCAGGTATCAATGACTTAAACCGTTATGCAAACATTGATAATGCCCAAACCCGTGTCTTAAATCCTGATGAAAAAGATTCTTAATAGTTGGATTTTAGGTATTAAGTCAAAACTAAAAAGGTGCATCCATCAGTTGATAAGAGTATCGCTGATTGCAGCACCTTTTTTTAATGATTATTTATAGCTATTAGGAGCTCAGATAAAGTTTGTAAGACCTAAGTAGGTTCACCGCTATGAAAACGCAGCTCAGTATCTGGGCTTGCTATCAGCTCTGACTCTACTGCTTTAAAAAACGCCATGCGCTCGTCGATATTGTCCTTAGACAATGACTGCGCTAATGCCAAATAATCTTCAAAATGACGGCTTTCTGATTTAAGTAAGTAGCGATAATATTTCGCCAAACGCTCATCATTGATGACTTCAGCCAATGCGGCAAAACGCTCACAAGAACGCGCTTCAATAAACGCTCCGATAATTAATACATCTATCATCGCTTCTGGCTCGTAGGTACGTTTATGTTTCAGCATGCCTTTGGCATAACGTCCGGCACTTAGGTATTCCCACTCTTGCCCGCGCTCATTCATGATACCGAGCACTTGCTCATAATGCAGCATCTCCTCGCGTATCAACTGCGCCAATTTACGCTGTAAATCATAAGAGAACTCGTAGCGAAATAGTAGGTTCATCGCTGTACCAGCCGCCTTCTTTTCACAATTGGCATGGTCTTGAATGATTAATGGCAAATCAGCAATAGCAGCATCTACCCAAGCTTGGGTGGTGCGCGCACCTAAAAACTCATAAATATGGGATAGGTCTACCTTTATAGGCGTTCGTAATTGAGTAATATCAACGCTATCTTCTTGAGCGTCATTTTCTTGGGTTAAAGTTGCAAGGTTTTGTGTATTGATAGTCATAGTTTTATCGGGCTTTATTGAGTAGTTGTAAGGCGGCATTTATTGAATAATGATGAAAAGGTCTGAAAATAAATATGTCTGCTATATTGGCAAATATCTTTAATGGCGCTTGGCATGGCGGATAATCTGACGCGCTTGATGCTTTTAAATGTTTTACCTTAATAGATAACCATTAAGCATAAATTGAGATAGTAATGATTACTTACCGTTTATACATCATTTCAATCATTGTGCTTAAGCAAGCCAGTTACGGCATCTAAAGCCATACGTCTCATAGAGTATCATTTATATACAGCCTAAGTATTTACTTTGTGAATGATGTTTCCTTGTTTATTTCATTATTTGATAGTAGGATGAGATTTTGCTTTTGGGACATTCTGTCTTACTATTGATTGCTAGTAAATAGTTGCATACTCAGTATTATATCAACTATCTATGCTAGCGCAAAAAGTAAGGGTTATCGCCTTAGTATTTGCTCAAAGCTGGTCTAAATAGTAGCAACTTAGATCTTAACTGCGATAGTAGTAACCCGGGATTAACACACTTCACGAACAGATAAGGATAACAATATGAGCCAGTCTTCTAACGCCAATCGTATTCAAAAGGGCATTCTTGCCATCGATAAGCAGATGTTCGATTTTATTGAAAACGAAGTGCTGCCGAAAGTCGGTGTGGATTCAGACAGTTATTGGTCAGGTTTTGAAAAGGTCATTAAGGAGTTTACGCCGCGTAATAAAGCGCTGCTTGCGACCCGTGACAAAATCCAAGCCCAGATTGATCAATGGCATCTGGACAATCCTGCCAAAGACGGCGACATTGACTATCCTACTTATAAAGCGTTTTTGCAAGAAATTGGCTATCTGTTACCAGAAAGCGAAGATTTCAAAGTCAGTACCCAAAACGTCGACGACGAGATTGCCCATATCGCAGGACCGCAGTTGGTCGTACCAGTACGTAACGCGCGCTACGCATTGAACGCGACCAACGCTCGTTGGGGCAGCTTGTATGATGCTTTGTACGGCACAGACGTGATCAGCGATGAAAATGGTCAAGAAGCAAAAGGTGGCTACAACCCAACTCGCGGCGCAGCTGTCGTGGCATATGCCAAAAAATTCTTAGATGAAAACTTTGCGTTAGCATCAGGTTCATACAACGATGCAACTGGTTTTAAAGTTGTCGATGGCAAGCTTGAAGTGCTGCAAGGTGATAGCAGTACTGAATTAAAAGATGCCGCTCAGTTTGCAGGTTTTGTCGGCGAGGCTGAAAACCCAACTGGTATTTTGTTAAAAAACAACAACCTACACGCTGAAATCCAAATCGATGGCAGCCATCCAGTGGGTAAAGACGATCCAGCTAACATCAAAGACGTATTACTTGAATCTGCTATCACGGCGATTCAAGATTGCGAAGACTCAATCGCGGCGGTAGATGCCGAAGAAAAAGTAGAAGTGTATCGTAACTGGTTTGGTTTGATGAATGGCGACTTGCAAGAAACCTTTGAAAAAGGCGGCAAAACCCGTACACGTAAACAAAACCCAGATCGCGAATATACTACGCCAGCTGGTGGCACCCTTACCTTACCAGGTCGCTCATTATTGCTAATCCGTAACGTTGGCCATTTGATGCAAAACCCTGCGATTTTAGTCGATTTGGGTAACGGTCAAGAAGAGATTTTTGAAGGCTTGATGGATGGTTTGATTACACCGCTATTGTCTTTAAATGATTTAAAAGGTAACAGCCAGCTATCAAACTCACGCAAAGGTTCGATGTATATCGTTAAACCAAAAATGCATGGTCCTGAAGAAGTCAAAATGGCAAACGATTTGTTTAATGCCTCAGAAGACTTATTGGGCTTAGAACGTAATACCCTTAAAATCGGTATCATGGACGAAGAGCGCCGTATGACGGTCAACCTAAAAGAAGCGATTCGCCAAGCCAAAGAGCGCGTTATCTTTATTAATACCGGTTTCTTAGACCGTACCGGTGATGAGATGCATACCAGCATGAACGCCGGACCTTTCGTACGTAAAGGCGATATGAAGTCAGAAGCATGGCAGCCAGCTTATGAGCAGTGGAACGTTGATATCGGTTTAGAGACGGGTCTACAAGGTCACGCTCAAATTGGTAAAGGCATGTGGGCGAAGCCTGATGAGATGAAAGAGATGATGGAAACCAAAGCCGCTCATCCACAAGCGGGCGCTAGCACAGCGTGGGTACCATCACCAACGGGTGCCACCTTACACAGCATGCATTATCATCAAGTGAATGTCGCTGAGGTGCAAGACAACCTAAAATCACGTGAGCGTGCCAGCTTAGATGACATCTTGACCATTCCATTGGCAAAAAACACCAACTGGACGGAAGAAGAGAAGCAGCAAGAGCTTGATAATAATGCTCAAGGCATCTTAGGTTATGTCGTACGCTGGGTAAACCAAGGTGTTGGTTGCTCTAAAGTACCTGATATTAATGATGTGGGTCTAATGGAAGACCGTGCGACACTGCGTATCTCAAGCCAGCATATCGCTAACTGGCTGCATCATGGGGTCATCAGTGAGCAACAAGTAATGGATACCATGAAGCGCATGGCAAAGGTCGTCGATGAGCAAAATGCTGACGATAATGGCTATCAGCCCATGGCAACTGACTTCGATAACTCGTATGCCTTTAAAGCGGCTTGTGATTTGGTGTTTAAAGGTCGCGAGCAGCCAAGTGGTTACACTGAGCCGTTGCTCCATCAAGCACGCCTTGACTTAAAAGCCAACTGCTAAATTAATCGAGCCATATTATTAATTAAATGATATAACTAGCGTTAGTTATTATTAAGGGGCTTTGCTTTCAATAACGCGAAAGAGGACTCCATCCGAGGTTAGGGTGGAGGTGAATTTCGCTTAGTTTTTATTATAATTTTATACAAATTAGTTAGTGAAAATCCTTAAAATAATCTTTAATATCAATATTACGGCAGGACATGCCGTTTTGTCTGTGGAGGGTAGATGTAGTAAAGTCACCCATTGAAGCAGAAAACTTGTGACACCGCGAGGATTTCACCTAAGAGCCAACGCTTTTAGAATCCCTCACTTGAGCTTGTTGAAAGTGGTGGGAGTATGTCAAGTATAAGTAGCCTGCTAACGTTTTGTTTTTAATAAGCATATTAAATATAGTTTATATCCTTATTACTGATATTTCTCAATAACACCTCTATTCGCCCATGGCGAGTAGGGGTGTTTTTTTGTCCCTAATTAAATATGGGTTAAACCTCATAGTGGACATGGCTTTGAAGATTTTTTGTCATTAGAGACGTAAAAAATATGTTGCAAATTATGTCAAAGTTGTTATGCTTGTACTCGAAGTATGAGTTTGGTAACGGATGTTACGCAACAGAGCGATAAAGACCAACGTTTACATGGCAGTTACGATTTCGATCCCAGTTATGTAAGTCATGGTTTTTTTCATCTTACGGTAATAGAACTTCGCCACACTTGTTTCTGACTAATCTCGGTAGCCAGTTACACATTATATCTTTGAGGATTTGTGACGATACCATTTTGGGCACCGGCTAATAATAGCTCGCTCATTACTAAAATTGTAAAGTGGAGATACCCCCATGAAAAAACTACTTTTAGCTACAGCAATCGCTGCCCTATCTGTATCTGCAGCCAATGCAGCCCCAACTCTATATGGTAAAGCTTTTTTAGCGGCTGACTACGTTAATGCTGAGTTTGATGGTCCTGCTAGCAACATGTATGATGAAGATACAGTAGAGATTAACTCTCATGCTTCACGTATCGGTATCAAAGGCTCTGAAGCCATGACTGCTAATACTGATGTTATCTATCGCTTAGAGTACGGCACAAGCATTGATGGCGACAAAAACGGTTTCACTAACCGTGATACATATCTTGGTGTTGTAAACAAACAGTTCGGTGAATTCCGTGTTGGTAAAAACCAATCAACTCTAGCTAGAGTTGACAACGTTGTTGTTAACCAAGGTTATTTTGATAACTTAGGTCAGACTCAAAATGAGAATGAAGTTGTTTCTGCGTTAAACATGGCAGATAGCAACCGTATCGCAAGTTCAATCATTTGGACTGCACCAAAATACGACGGTCTACCACTAGAAATCTCTGCAATGTATAGCTCTGATGATGTAAACGGTAATGACAATGCAGGCTTTGGTGTTGCGGCGTTGTTTGATCAAGGTACTGGCTTCACTGCTGGCCTAGCGTATGATAAAGACCAAAATATCGTTGGTGATATCATCCGTGGTACTGCAACTGTAGATTTAGGTAAATACATGGCAGCTCCTATTACTTTAGGCGCTCTATATCAAGTAGCAGATTATGATTATGGCTCTTCTAAAGAGAAAGGTCTGGTTGTAAGCGCTCAAATGGGTCTAAATAACTTTGCCCGCCCAGCTTCTATCTATACTCAGTACAACAATACTACTAACCTAAATGGTTTTGATAATGCTGACTCGGATCAAATCGTTGTTGGTGGTAAGTATATGTATAAAGACAACATCATTGCTCATGCTTATGCTGGTATGAATAAAGCTGACAATGTTCGCTATGCATATAATACTGGTACTTCAGACAAACCTGTATATACTGGTGTACGTGGCGATGCAGAAGTATTCGTAATCGGTACTGGTCTAGAATACTTATTCTAGTATGAACTAGAATTTGACTCTAAAAAAACTCATCCTTCGGGGTGAGTTTTTTTGTTGTGACCTTTTTAGAGCTGCAGTGGGTTATAATAGCTACGTATTTACGATGACTACGCACTTAAGATGACTAAGCGTTAAAAACTGAGTGTTTTAAAGAGTTTGCGCTTTTGCCCTATATTTTGTGGCGTATTTTTAGTAAAATCCTTCTTTACCAATTACCGACAGAGTACTATGACCAAGTTTATATTTGTGACCGGTGGGGTAGTGTCCTCACTAGGAAAAGGTATTACCGCCGCATCCCTTGCTGCCGTGCTAGAAGCACGTGGCGTAAAAGTGACGATGACCAAAATGGATCCGTATATCAACGTCGATCCAGGTACGATGAGCCCGTTCCAGCACGGCGAAGTGTTCGTCACCGAAGATGGCGCTGAGACCGATTTAGATTTGGGCTACTATGAGCGTTTTTTGCGCCATTCAAAGATGAGTAAGAGCAACAACTTCACCAGTGGTCGTATCTATCAAAACGTTTTGAATAAAGAGCGTCGCGGTGAATATCTAGGCGGTACGGTACAAGTGATTCCGCATATCACTGATGAAATCAAAAGCAAAATTCTTGCCAGTGGCGAAGGCTATGACATCGCCATTATCGAGATTGGCGGTACAGTTGGTGATATCGAATCACTTCCCTTTATGGAAGCTGTACGCCAAATGCAAGTAGAGCTAGGTCGCAATCGCGCCATGCTGATGCATTTAACATTAGTACCTTATATCGCCAGTGCTGGTGAAACCAAGACTAAGCCGACCCAGCATTCAGTAAAAGAGCTGCGTTCGATTGGTTTACAGCCTGATGTCTTAATTTGCCGCTCAGATCACCATATCTCACCAGACAATCGCCGCAAGATTGCGCTATTCACCAACGTCGAAGAGCGTGCGGTTATCATGTGTGAAGATGCGCAAAGTATTTACCAGATTCCGCGCACCCTGCATGAACAAGATCTTGATGACTTAATCTGTGAGCGCTTTGGTCTTGATTTACCAGAAGCGGATTTAAGCGATTGGGATAAAGTGGTTGAAGCACAGCTGAATCCTGAAGCGACGGTGACGGTAGCGATGGTTGGTAAGTATGTTGAATTACCGGATGCCTATAAGTCTATCAATGAAGCCTTGCTACACGCTGGCATCACGCATAAAGCCGACGTGAAAATCGACTATATTGATGCTGAATTGTTAGAAACGGATGATGCTTTATTTGCCCGTCTAAACGATGCTGATGCTATTTTAGTACCGGGCGGCTTCGGTGAGCGCGGTACCAATGGCAAAATGAAAGCCATTACTTATGCGCGTGAAAACAACGTACCTTATCTTGGTATCTGCCTTGGTATGCAGCTGGCTGTGATTGAGTATGCGCGCAATGTGCTACATATCGATGCCAACTCTTCTGAGTTCCATCGTACGGCGGCTGAACCTATTATTGGTCTGATTACCGAATGGTTAGATGAGCGCGGCGAATTGCAGATTCGTAGCGATGATTCAGACCTTGGTGGCACCATGCGTTTAGGTGCACAGCAAGCGGAACTGGTTGCTGGTAGTAAGCTTGCCCAAATCTACGGTTCAACCAATATCACTGAGCGTCATCGCCATCGTTATGAGATGAACAATCGTTATATTGAGCCATTAGAGCAAGCAGGTATGAGCATATCTGGTTATTCGGCTAAGCAGCATTTGGTCGAATCGGTTGAGATTCCTACTCATCCTTGGTTTGTCGCGGTACAGTTCCATCCTGAATTTACCAGCTCGCCACGCGGTGGTCATCCACTGTTTAATAGCTTTGTAAAAGCCGCAAGAACCTATAGCGATAATAAATAATCGTTATCGCATGACAGCTTGATCGTTATAAAAAAGACTGATTTTCGGATTGGTCTTTTTTTTGGACTTTATTTAGCCATTTTTTAATAGCGGTTTCTAGCAATAGCGCTTTTATTAAGTAATCTACAGTATCAGCGAGATGTAATTACGCTTAGATACTTTTTTTCATGTGGCTATCGGTTACAATATGAGAAAGTAGCATTAATAATAACTGTTGATAACGACAGTAAATAACAAGAATGAGGGTCACCGCTTCATGGAAAATCTATTAACGGCGCAATCACATATTCAGCTTACAACGCCAAATGGCAATACAATCAATATCGGTAATGATCAGCCGTTTGTATTGTTCGGTGGCATGAATGTCTTAGAATCAAAAGAATTGGCGTTTGAGATTGCCGAGCAGTATGTTGATATATGCCAACGTTTGGGCATCGGTTATGTTTTTAAAGCCAGCTTTGATAAAGCCAATCGTTCAAGCTTACATTCTTATAGAGGTCCTGGATTAGAGCAAGGTATCGATTGGCTTGGGCAAATTAAAGAAAAATTCCAAGTGCCAATTATCACTGACGTCCATGAACCTTATCAAGCAGCGCCCGTTGCTGAAGTTGCTGATATTATCCAGCTGCCAGCGTTTTTATCGCGTCAAACTGATTTGGTGCATGCGATGGCAAAGACTGATGCGATTATTAATATTAAAAAAGCGCAGTTTTTAGCGCCGCATGAGATGCGTCATATCGTTAATAAATGTCTTGAAGGTGGTAACGATAAGCTGATACTTTGTGAGCGCGGTAGTGCCTTTGGTTATAATAATCTGGTCGTCGATATGCTTGGTTTTGATACCATGAAGCAGATGGATATTCCGGTATTTTTTGATGTAACCCATAGTTTGCAGCAGCCGGGTGCGCGTAGTGATAGTGCCGGCGGACGCCGTGAGCAAATCACAACCCTTGCCCGCGCAGGTATGGCAACAGGACTAGCTGGATTATTCTTAGAGGCGCATCCAAACCCAGAAGTTGCAAAATGTGATGGCCCGTGTGCGTTGCGAACCAGCCAGTTAGAGCCGTTTTTACGTCAGCTAAAGCAGATCGATGATTTGGTTAAAGGCTTTGAGGTATTGGATACGCATTAATAATGTTAACAATGATATCGATGAGAGGGTAAGACGATGGCGATTAAAATAGCGCAGGTAAGTATCGAAAATATCGATGATACCGAAGGGCTTGAGAGCGTGATGACGGCGCTAAAAAACATTACCGGTGTCACTAAAATTGAGCTGGAGCCTGAAAATGGTGTTGCCTTTATCCGTTATGATGATACGCAAACGACCATCCATGCTTTCGTTGCGGCAATCAGTATGGTCGATTACGTCACTCAGCCGTTTCCTATCGATGCCCCGCAAAATCCACGTTATCAGGATTAGCAGTTAGGCACTGATAAATAAACAGCGCTTTCATAAAGTAGTTTCGTAAAGATACGAGCAATCAAACTTGTTGTTCAGCTTAATTGGGCTTATGCTAGTTCAATGCTGCAATGGCTGTATTTAGAAAACAGCGATAAAAGCAGTTTATTAAAGCTATAAAGATACTCACTCATAAAAACTCAGTTATAAAAATAAGGAGCCTCTCATGGCAAACCAAACCCGTGTTATTAAAATTGATGGCATGACTTGTGGCGGCTGTGTGGCAAGCGTCCATAATGCCACCGCCGATATCGATGGTTTAGATGATATCAGTATCGAGCTTGCAGACAATCAAGCGACAGTCACCTTTGATGATAGCAAAACCAGTGCAGAAGTCATTGCTGCTGCTATCGATGAGGCAGGCTTCGATGCAACCGTTGCTAAATCGTAAGCATTGTCATTTAGTTAAGTAAACCAGCTATCATGGCTGGTTTTTTAATGGATATTTAAATGGTTTTTTTAATGAGCAATCACTATTCATACATATTAAGTTGCTTCTATCATGGTGCTGAGCGTTATTAAGCTATAGAGAGTGACATACTTGAATAGCCATTATTCGTATCCATTTAATATTTAGTATCCATTAAGATTCATATTCAACTTTAAAACGCTTTACTTGTTTCATTTAGATTTCTCCTCCACTGATATTTTTATGGCCATATCAATTGATAAACGCTATAAAGTGCTATAACGCAATAACGAGTTCTATTTATGAATGATTCTACCCGTACCAGCAATGAGCAGTCCTATGATGTTGAAACTGATATTCAGTCCAATACGACGACATCGCCTACGCGTGCACACTTGCAACTGGCCATTGATGGAATGACGTGTCAGGCCTGTGCCTCAAGAATCGAGAAGGTACTGAACAAAAAACCATCGGTATATGAGGTGAGTGTAAACTTCGCTGGCGAGACCGCCAATGTGGATTATGACCCAACGCAGACCACACCTGAGCAGGTCACAGAATGGGTAAATAAAACCGGTTTCGTGGCCAATTTACAAGCAGCCGATAGTTTGTTTGCACAAACAGACGAGGATACCGCGACTGAGTATCCGTGGCGCTTGATTGGGTTATGGGTTTGCTTGCTGCCGTTTTTAGTTGGTATGGCGGGCATGCTTGTCGGTCAGGGTATGGCGTGGATGCCACCCGTTTGGATTCAGTTTGTCCTAGCGACGATTGTACAGTTTGGATTGGCATTACCCTTTTACAAAAGCGCTTGGGCGTCTATTAAAGGTGGTCTTGCCAATATGGACGTACTGGTGGTCATCGGTACGGTCACTATTTGGGCGTATTCAACGTATCTATGGCTGACCCATGGCGATGGTACGTTAAATAGTCTGCTGCAAAGCGGTCATGGTAGTGGACACGGACCAGCAGTGTATTTTGAAGCAGGGGTGATGGTCATTGCTTTTGTGCGTACGGGTAAATATCTTGAAGAGCGCACCAAAAAGCACAGCTTAAACAGTATTGATTTACTATTGTCATTAACCCCCGATGAAGTCGAGCAGCAGCAGCCGAATGGCGACTTTCATAATGTTGCGCTGCAAGATGTACAAGTAGGCGATATATTGCGAGCTAAGCAAGGCAGCCGCGTGGCAACCGATGGTACAGTTATCGATGGTAGTGGCTGGTGTGTGGAGAGTCATTTAACCGGCGAGTCCGTACCGCTCAAAAAAGAAGTAGGTGATGGACTGCTAGCAGGCGCTCTCGTCGAAAACGGCAGCTTACTCTATCGCGTTAGTGCTAAAGGTAGCGATACGAAGCTCGGTGATATGGTACAAGCGCTCAGTGATGCGCAAGGCTCAAAAGCCAATTTAGCGCGCCTTGCTGATAGAGTAACGGCTATTTTTGTTCCTGTCGTAGTGACGATTGCCTTGGTCACCTTTGGGTTGACATGGTGGCTAACGGGTATGATTGACACGGCGTTAATGCATGCCGTGTCGGTATTGGTCATTGCTTGCCCATGTGCGCTTGGTTTGGCCACGCCAGCGGCTATCATGGCTGGTATGGGCGTCGCCGCGCGTCATGGTGTTTGGTTTAAAGACGCGCAAAGCTTAGAGGCGGCAGGTAATATCGATACCGTTGTTTTGGATAAAACGGGTACATTGACCATTGGCAAGCCTGCTATCGTCGATAATGTGATGGTAGATAAGTCACTAGCCGTTGATGATGTCCTGCAAATTGCCGCAAGTGTTGAGGCGCATGCCAGTCACCCATTAGCGACGGCATTGATTAACGCGGCTACTGAGCGAAACTTGCCATTGATGAATGTCACTGATATTAGCGTGATAAAGGGCGCTGGTATACAAGCAAATATCGAAGGCTTAGGCTTAATAAAGGTTGGTAGCGCAGAGTTTGCTAATTTGACGCTACCAAAGCTGATGCCAAAAGTATGGCAAATCGCCAGTACGGTCGCTATTAGTATTAACGATGAGCCGCTCGGTGCTTTTGCCCTTGCTGATGACCTAAAGGATGACACGCCGCAAGCCATAAGAGCGCTACAAGATGCTGGCATCAATGTCATTTTGATGAGTGGTGATAAGCAATCGGTCGTTGACCATGTAGCAGGGCAGTTAGGTATCGAGCAAGCGTACGGTAAAATGAGCCCACGTGATAAAGCCAGCCAAATTGCTTTATTGCAAACGGCAGGTCATAAAGTTGCCATGGCAGGGGACGGTGTCAATGATGCGCCAGCGATGGCAACTGCCGATGCCAGCTTTGCCATGTTTGAAGGTACGGATGTCGCGCAGCACAGTGCTTCTGCGCGCTTGATGGGCGAGTCACTCATGCATATCGATGCAGCGCAAAAAATTGCGAATGCAACGGTGCGTAATATCAAACAGAATCTATTCTTTGCTTTTATTTATAATTGCCTTGGTATTCCGCTTGCCGCTTTCGGCTTTTTAAATCCTATGATTGCCGCGGCTGCAATGGCGCTCAGCTCTATTTCAGTATTGATGAACGCGTTACGTTTGACACGATTTAAAACCGAGGTTGAGCTGGATAACACCGTCTCTGGCGCACATAGCAATAGCAAACGTTTAACAAAAGCGTAAGCGTTATATCACTATTAATAACGGCACTAACAAAACGCTTTGATAACGACTACTATCGCTGCTCATATAGGGCTTTATGGACGCAAGTTGGTGTAAGATAAGGGAAGTTTGGCAAAATTTATGCTATGATGCCAAGCATTATAGCCGACGCTTAAAGTGCCAAACCAACTTTTCACTATTCGCAAAATCATGCGCTAAATAAGCGGATTGTATCACTGGTATCAGATGATATAAATCGTATAAACAGGCAAGACTGGTTTGGGCATATTCGCTATACGATATTTTTTATCTTTTTTGTATTCTAGTTGCCGTTATTTATCCCACAAACTTGGCATGACCAAAGGAATTAACAGACATTATGTACGCTGAAGAAACCACCAACGTCACCGCAATTAAAGACATTCGCGCTCGTGAGATTTTAGACTCGCGCGGTAACCCAACGATTGAAGCCGATGTTATCCTAGCCGATGGCACTATTGGCCGTGCTGCTGCCCCAAGTGGCGCCTCTACTGGCTCACGTGAAGCGCTTGAGCTGCGTGATGGCGACAAAGATCGCTACATGGGTAAAGGCGTCAAAAAAGCCGTTGCCAACGTCAATAGCCAGATTCGCAGTGCGCTAATGGACAGAGATGTCACCGAGCAGCAAGCCATTGATGACGCTATGATTGCGCTCGATGGTACAGAAAACAAAGACAACCTTGGCGCAAATGCGATATTGGCTGTGTCTCTTGCAACGGCAAAAGCTGCTGCCAAGTCACAAAGTCTGCCACTACATCAATATATCGCAAACTTACGCAATCAGACGTCATTGACGATGCCTGTACCCATGATGAATATCATCAATGGTGGTGAGCACGCGGATAACACCGTTGATATCCAAGAATTTATGATTGAGCCCGTTGGTTTTACCAGCTTCTCAGAAGCGCTGCGTGCGGGTACAGAGATTTTCCACAGCTTAAAATCTGTCCTAAAATCGCAAGGCTTGAATACAGCCGTCGGTGATGAAGGTGGTTTTGCACCAAACCTGCGTAGCAACGAAGAAGCTATCACCGTTATCATGCAAGCGATTGAGCAAGTCGGCTATAAAGCAGGCGAAGACATTCATCTTGCCCTAGATTGTGCGGCTAGCGAATTTTATAAAGATGGTCAATATATCTTGGCAGGCGAGGGTAATAAGTCCTTTGATAGCCAAGGTTTCTCTGACTATCTCGTTGGCTTAACGCGTCAATATCCTATTATCTCTATCGAAGACGGTCTTGATGAGTCAGATTGGGATGGCTGGAAGTATTTGACTGAGCAGATTGGTGATAAAGTCCAGTTGGTTGGCGATGATTTGTTTGTGACCAACCCTGCTATCTTGCAAGAAGGTATCGATAAGAACATTGCTAATGCGATTTTGATTAAGTTTAATCAAATTGGCACCTTATCAGAAACCCTAGATGCGATTTATCTGGCGAAGAAAAATGGCTATGCAACGATTATCTCGCATCGTTCAGGTGAAACTGAAGACAGCACCATTGCAGATTTAGCAGTTGGCACAGCAGCGGGTCAAATCAAAACTGGCTCACTATGCCGCTCAGACCGTGTCGCGAAATACAATCAGCTACTACGTATCGAGCAACAAGTACGTGCAAGCTACCGTGGTCGTGAAGAGTTTATCGGTCTACGTGGCTAATAAGCTGAAGCGCTAAGAAGTTGGGTTTAAAACTAAGTGCTATATTGTCATTCATATGATGATATAGCGCCTAATAAGTTCATCTAATTTTCGATTTTAATTATTATCTCTCCATCATTTGGCGTTAACAATTTATGAAATACTTTAGCCAATTTATCTTACTTGCTTTAGCGGTCGCTGTACTGTTAGGACTACAATACCAGTATTGGCTGGGTGAAAATGGTCAGTTTGAGCATAATAAATTGCTGACACAGATTGATGAGCAGCAACGTTTGAATGACAATCAAGTGGCGGCAAACAACTTGCTACGCACTGACGTTCATGACCTAAAGACCGGTCTTGAAGCGGTAGAAGAACACGCGCGTTTAGACTTAGGCTTGATTAAGCCAAATGAGACTTTTGTACAAGTATCAACGGCACCTACGACGCATAGCCGTTATTGATTTTAACTATTGCAAAATAAATGGTTATCTATAGTTGTTCTGCTTATATTTAAATTACTCTTCTTTTTAAGATTCCTTTCTATCTAATCCAGTCATATCATCATGAAATCCGCCCATGAGTACTAGTCAAAACCACCCTATGAACACCACTCCTAATATACATACCATGATTGTCGCTGCTGGTCGCGGTAGTCGTTTTGGTTCCGCTATCGCCAAACAATATACCGAGCTGCAAGGGCAAACTTTGTTACAGCATAGCGTGGCACGACTTGAGTGTAGTGCTTATATTGATAACTGCTTATTGGTCATAGCAGCAGATGATAATATGGCACAAACGCTTAATTTTGCGCTTCCTATACAGTATGCCATTGGCGGCGCTGAGCGTTGGCAATCAGTCCAAGCAGGGGTAGAAGCCATTCGTCAGTCAGGTGCTGATGATTCAGACTTGGTAGTGATACATGATGCCGCGCGTCCTGCTGTATCCAGTGAGGATATTAATAAGGTTATTGAAGCGGCGATGCTAGAGCCTTATGGCGCTATTTTAGCCACACCGGTGGCTGATACGCTGAAAAAGTCCTACTTTCAGTCTGCCGCCCAATCTGAGACTATAGACAGCTTTACAGATAAGCTTGCAAATAGTGGCAGCATCCATTCTTACGCTAAATGTACTATCGATCGTAGTAATATGTGGCAAGCACAAACGCCGCAAGTATTTCGCCTAGGACAGTTGCAGCGAGTTTTATCTTACGTTGCTGAAAATCAGCTAGATATTACCGATGAAGCGAGCGCTTTTGAATATTTAGAGCTACCGATTCGTCTAGTAGCGGGCAGCCGCCAAAATATCAAACTGACTTATCCTGACGACGCTATTTTGCTCACAGCGATTCTTAGCGCCCAATCCTAACTCTCCTAAAAATTTTACAGTACTCATCATTTTTTATTATTGTTTTCCTTTCTAACTATTTTTTATAAATCTTTCTGTCCTCGATATTTAAATCGAGCGCTTCAAATTCACTGCGTCCGTTTTTTGCCTTTATGTGTCTAAAATTTTTAAAGGGCTTATTCTAGGAAGACATATTCTGCACATAAATAATTCTAAAGCATAGCTTAGTATTAATAAGTAGAGGCTTAATATAAACATATATTGCTTTGATGACGAAATTAGCCTATGATGTAACCAACTTAATACAATTAATATAAACATTTATAAATCAATAATATAACAAGCCAATTTGTTACCTTTGAATGCCTTGTTGCTCTATTTTTTCTAAAGTTAGTATGGTTGTCTTAGCTACATTTACCTGAAAATAGGGAGAAGCTGATTGTCAACAGTCAATGATTCGACAAATCCAGTAACGCCAGATCTCTGCCAGTTTGTATATCTGAGCCACATTACGTCGACTGGTCTTGCAAGTGCGAGTACGCTTAACGACATCGCAGAAGTCGCCATTAAGCATAATAAAGCCGATAATATTACGGGTATTCTTTGCTACGGCAATGGCTACTTTTTGCAATGTGTGGAAGGCTCCGAACAAGCATTAACCAATCTAAAAAACCGCTTATTGGTAGATGATCGACATAAAGATTTAAAAATATTGGATTTTTCAGCCATCGCTGAGCGCCGTTTTGCTGGCTGGTCACTACGCTCGATTACCCTTGAGCGTTGGATGATGAATGAGCCTAAGCTTAAAACTTTTATGCCGTTTAAGCCCAATACGTGGGACACCAATGAATGGCAGCAGTTTTTAGATATTCTGCAAGGTTATTATGAAGACCAAGAAAGAAGCGGTGAGCTTGATACCCAGCCGATAAAATACAATACCCTAGGGGTAACCTTAGGCAAAGTGGTTGGACAGCACCAAGCCTTTTTCCTAATACAGACCGTGCTAGGCGGCTTGATTGTATTGGCGCTACTTTGGTTGATGCTAGCAGATAAAATTTGGTAAGCTATTTTAAATAATTAGCGCGTATATATTTAAAAGGCCAGCATAAATTGCTGGCTTTTTGCTGTCATAAAACCACTCTAGAATACTTTATTTTGATGCGTAAGAGCTTTTATATAAAATTCTAAAAAATAAACAGGCATAAAAAAAGCCCGCTCACAAAAATATGAATGGGCTTTTTGATGGTACGCTTATTAGTCTTATCGATGCTTTATAGCAAACTTGCTAATAAGTGACGCCAAATAGTGGCGTCCCCAGGGGGATTCGAACCCCCGTTACCGCCGTGAAAGGGCGGTGTCCTAGGCCTCTAGACGATGGGGACTAGTAACAACGCTTCAACTGCTTTCACCATTTATGTTGAAGTGGTGCGTATTCTAATAGCGTCCGTGTCTACTGTCAAGCCTTTTTCTACGTCTTTTTAAAATTAAATATCTTTTTTTGAGGGCGCGACGTGGATGTAGGTCATTACGCTTTAAATGATACCGAATCCATAACGACGTACAAGTACTAATGGTTAATGCCAGCAGCATATAGCCGATGATGGTTGCCCATAACTTAAACTGTGGTTCCATAATAAAGTCCCTTTTATTAAGCTTTAAGCGCCTATAAAAGGTGCTTAAAGCACAGTAGGTAACTCAAACCATCTATAGATTTAACCTATTATTTTTATAGCGCGTTCATAAAAGGTTAAATTATACTTTTAAATCGAACGGTTAAAGTTAGTAAACCTTACAAGTACCACTATTATTCATGATGAACAATACATAATCTGTAATAAAGAATTTATTGATTATTTTCAGTAGACTCAGGTTCGCTATGCATCGCATTAGCCAGCATAGGGTAGCTGTTCAGGATATGACAAAACAGCTCAGCGGTCTTTTGGGTATCATAGAGCGCTGAATGCGCATCATTGCCATCAAAATCAAGTCCAGCGGCCTTACAAGCCCGTGCTAATACTGTTTGCCCAAATGCCAAGGCCGACAGTGTCACGGTATCAAAGACTGAAAAATTATGAAACGGATTGTGGCTTTTGCTATTGGTACGCAGTACTGCCGCATTTAAAAATGCTAAGTCAAAATGGGCATTGTGGCCGATTAAGACACATTGACGGCAGTCTTCAGCGCGGCGTACTTCTTTCAAGCCTTTAAATATACGACGTAGCGCCGTTTTTTCATCTTCGGCAATGGCTTTACGTAGTGGATTGTTTGGGTCGATACCGGTAAAGGCAAGCGCGCTTGGCTCGAGATTCGCCCCTTCAAAAGGTTCGATATGAGCGTTCAGTGCCTCACCCGGATAAAACACGCCCTGCTCACTTAATAGTACAGGAATACAGGCAATCTCTAATAAGGCGTCAGTTTGCGCATTAAAGCCCGCCGTTTCGACATCGACGACCACAGGCAGGAACTTACGAAAACGTTCTTTTAAGGTCATCGGTGCTTGTTCGTCTGTGTTGCTATCGGTCGTATTTGGGACCTTGTTAGGATGGTTTGTGTTGTCTTCAGGTAGGACGGTATCGTTTTGAATGGTCATATCAAGTTAAATCGCTTTTATCAGTCATGCTGTGGCATTGAATTGAGGTAAAAATTAAGTTAAAAATCGCTAAAAAATAAATATCCTATGATAGGAGTATTGCCTTTGCTAAGCGTATGGCTTTTTTAGCATAAGAGCATTGCTTATCATAGGATACAATAGAAGCGTAGATGACTTTACATCGTCTCTATTAGGCTTTAATAGACCAAGGCAACATCTCGCCTGCCATTAATGGCGTTAACGACGAGCCATCAAAGTAAGGATAGTCGGTTGGTACTTGCATCGGCGTATTTATCAAATTAATGGTGCTCTCGTGTACTGGTAAGCCATAGAATTGAGCGCCAAAGCGGCTGGCAAACCCTTCTAATTTGTCTATTTTACCGACACTATCAAAAGCAGTGGCGTATAGCGGTAGCGCATTGGCAGCGCTATAACAACCGGCACAGCCACAAGCAGATTCTTTTGCATCCGTTGCATGAGGTGCAGAATCTGTGCCTAAAAAGAATTTTGGATTGCCACTGGTGGCGACATCTAACAATACTTTTTGATGGCTTTCACGCTTCAAAATAGGCAAGCAATAAAAATGCGGCTTAATCCCACCGACCAGTAAATGATTGCGGTTAAACATCAGATGCTGCGGCGTGATAGTAGCAGCAACTTGATTGCCTTGCGCTAAGACAAAGTCAGCTGCATCACTGGTGGTGATATGCTCCATCACAATTTTCATGGTTGGAAATTTGAGGATGATTTGTGCCAATACTTCGTCTAAAAAGCGTTTTTCACGGTCGAAAATATCGACATGGTCGTGAGTCACTTCACCATGGAGTAGTAATGGCAGATTGTATTTTTCTAAGGCTTCAAAGATATCGACGCGGGCATTGATATCGGTGACGCCATCAGTAGAGTTGGTCGTTGCACCAGCAGGGTAGAGCTTGACCGCTTGGACGATACCTGATTTTGCTGCCATTTCGATATCATTGGCTGTTGTGTTATCGGTGAGATACAAGGTCATGCGTGGGTCAAACGCCGCTTTACGCTCAGCACTTAAATCACTTGCTTGTAGCTGCTGCATGATACGCGCACGGTAATCATGAGCATCATCGACATTTTTAACTGGTGGCACAAGGTTTGGCATACAGATAACGCGGTTAAAGCTTTGGGCGGCATGAGCAACGGTGGTTGCTAACGCTTTATCATCGCGCAAATGAATATGCCAATCATCTGGCTGCAGGATGGTTAATTCTCTAATCGAATCGGTCATGGTGTCATCGCGCTCTATATTGTCATATACGGGAGTGAAGGGGCAGTCTTACTGTGCTGCTATCATAACAGATTTGCCTACTTGACTAAATATGCGGCGAAATATCTGTACATAAATGATAAGCGATTTTTTGCCCGATTAACTTTTGCTAGAGCTTTAAGAGTGTGGTTAGAAATGATGGTTGATTAAGTTGTCTGCTATTTTAAATAAGCCTATTTATAGAATTAACCTCAAATATAAGGGAAAACCCATTGGCTGATAGCCGTGCCACTTTTGCCGTTAGTAAATATGATGTACACTGAGCAGGCAATCTATCTTTTGTTGATTTCATCCCATCATTCGCATTTTACGTCCCATTAAATGTATTCGACAATAAATTCTTATATTAGGAGTTCTTCATGGCTCAGCTTGATCCAAAAACTATTAATAAAATCGTCTTGGCATATTCGGGTGGTCTTGACACCTCAATTATCGCCAGATGGCTACAAGAAACCTATGATGCAGAAGTGATTACTTTCACCGCTGACATTGGTCAAGGTGAAGAAGTTGAGCCGGCGCGCGCTAAAGCTGAAGCGATGGGCATCAAACATATCCATATCGAAGACTTACGCGAAGAGTTTGCTCGTGACTATGTGTTCCCAATGTTCCGTGCCAACGCTATCTATGAAGGCGAGTACTTACTTGGGACTTCTATTGCCCGTCCACTAATTGCTAAGCGTCTGGTTGAAATTGCTAAAGAACATAATGCCGATGCAATTAGCCATGGTGCGACCGGTAAAGGCAATGACCAAGTACGTTTTGAGCTTGGTGCGGTTGCTTTGTCTCCTGACGTGGTTACCATTGCGCCATGGCGTGAGTGGGATTTATCGAGCCGTGAAAGCTTGATGGAATATGCGAAAGAACATAATATTGCCATCGACTATGCTGGTAATAAGACTAAATCTCCGTATTCAATGGATGCCAACTTACTGCATATCTCTTATGAAGGCGGTATTTTAGAAGACCCATACGCCGAAGCAGAAGATGATATGTGGCGCTGGTCAGTCAGCCCAGAAGAAGCACCTGATAAAGCACAATACTTAGAGCTAGAATACGAAAAAGGCGACATCGTTGCTATCGATGGTGAAGCGCTTAAGCCTTATGAAGTGATGATTAAGCTTAATGATATTGGCGGTAAGCACGGTATTGGTCGTTTAGATATCGTTGAAAACCGTTATGTCGGTATGAAATCACGCGGCTGCTATGAAACGCCAGCGGGTACTATTATGCTAAAAGCACACCGCGGTATCGAATCATTAACGCTTGACCGTGAAGCGGCGCATCTAAAAGATGAGCTGATGCCACGTTACGCTAAAATTATCTATAACGGCTATTGGTTCAGCCCTGAGCGCATGATGCTACAAGCCTTGATTGACAAATCACAAGAATATGTCAACGGTACCGTACGCGTTAAATTATACAAAGGTGCGGTAAGCGTCGTCGGTCGTAAGTCAGATGATTCATTGTTTGATGAAAAAATTGCGACTTTTGAAGACGATGCTGGTGCTTATGATCAAAAAGACGCCGAAGGTTTCATTCGCTTAAATGGTCTACGTTTAGCGATTGAAGCCAGCCGTGGTCGTGATTTATCAAAGTAAGCCAGATTTGCGGTAGTCAGTTCGAGACAGAGACGATACGTTAATAGTCACGTGCGACTGTTATAAATTTTCCTTGCTTGCTGTTATCACAGAGGCTACGAAAAATTCATTCCAGTCGCACTATATCGATTTCAAAGTTAGTCTAATATCGATACAACATAAGCAAGAAGAAATAAAAAAGGCGCTATTAAGATAGCGCCTTTTTTTTGGGTCTTTTTTTGCAGGTTGGTTCGACTATTTTTTGATGCTTAAGAGATTATGTACTAAGTGCTGTCACTTATCATTGAGCTGCTTTTGCGTCTTTAGCATCAGCTTCATCATCGTCCATCATAACAATGGCCACATCTTGCTGTTGACGCTCTTTTATCAGGTCTTGTTCTACGACCTCTTCTGTCGCCAGTAACATACCATCAGATTTTTGGCTTTGATATTTGAGAGCGGCTAGCCCTCCGAGAACCCCGATAACAACAATAATAATCAGAATAACCGGGTTTTTCCAGAGAGGTATAGGGGCGTCGTATTCAATGGGCTTTTCACTGGTGGTAGTTGGCGTATTGTCGTTATTGCCACCGATTAGACCTAAGCTGACCAAAGGTGGTTTTGGTGTGCTGGCAGGCTCGGAGGTAATGCGTAGGCGGTTACGCTGCAAGTATATTTCTGAAATTTTAGCCAGTTGCAGCAGCCAGCGTTGGTGCGGCAAGCTGATGGCAGTCATTTCTGCAAACATGAGCAAGTCATTATGTTTGCCTTGTTGGGCATTCGCAGAGGAGCGCCCGATGACTTTTAAATAATTACCGGTCGCCAGTTGCATGTCTTGCACAGGCTGTTGATTTTCAGGCTTGAATGTCGTCAACTCATGCCAATAAGGATTGAAAGCTGGCGGGTTATCAGCGAGTTGCTCTATACTTAATAAGGCACGTTCTGTATTAGGATTGTTTTCGGATTCGGCTGCTGCTTTTGTTTTTACTGATAAGTCTGAATTGACCCCTGCTGCAATCAGACCGTTATCTTCATTAATCTCATTCAATTTAACAGAGACAGACGCTGGCTCATTGATGGCAAAGCGAGCAGCTGATAAAAACTGTGGCTGTAAAGCAAACCATTTATCCATCTCGTCATTATCAAGTTGGCTATATTCGGCTAAAATAGCCAGCTCACGTAAGGCTATCACGCATAGAGACGTGAGGAGTATCTGCACTTGCTGCGTCGTCGCGTCAATCTGCTCAGCAATATAATCACTCGCTTTAATCACACAGGCATTATCATAGAATATGGCATCCGCCGCTTCATGGCGATGATATAACGTCGCATTGATGGTCGAAAAATTCATTGAGTTATATTGGCGTAGCTCTTTGACAGCGCCGCGACCAAACAGCTTTTTGCTCACGGCTTGCCCATCATTGTGCTGCTGATAAGCAAGCAAGGCACTGACAATAGCCTGCAAACTGGCATCCATCGCCAGTCGCGCTTGCGATAATGAAAGCTTGGCAGCATCTGCCAATAACGACACCATCGGCTTGGTATCTTGATAGAGAAAATCATACATCGACACACGTGTCGGTGAAATAGTCGTCATAATCTGCTAGCATCAAAAAGTGTGCCCCTATATTACGGTGCCAAAAGCCTTGACACAATCCCTTAATAATAGAAAAATTTAATCAACTTACTTATCATGCGGTCAACAATGACATCCATTAGATGAATGACCGCCGGAAGACTTCTATGACAAATAACGAAAGCTTTAATGAAAAATTTAACGCAAGTTCTAATGCGCATTTAGTGATTAATATTGCTCAGCAAACGCTAACGCTTTACCAACACGATAAAGAAGTGACTCAATATACGGTTTCTACGGCTAAAAACGGAATAGGCAGTCAGCAAGATAGCGGTTGTACGCCCCTTGGCAAACATTTTATCGCCGAAAAAATTGGCGCAAATGAACCTATGAATGCGGTATTTATTGGACGTGTTCCTACAGGTGAGATATATAGTGCAGAGCTTGGCAAACGCCATCCTGAGCGCGATTGGATATTGAGCCGCATTCTTTGGTTAAGTGGTTTGGAAGACGGACTTAATAAAGGCAGCAATAGCCAAGGTGGCTGTGATACCTATCAGCGTTATATTTATATTCATGGTACGCCAGATACTGAGCCGATGGGCGTGCCACTCTCGCATGGCTGTATACGTATGCGCAATGAAGATATTATGGAATTGTTCGAGCAAGTGGAAGAGGGTACAACGGTGACGATTGTCGCTAATTAACGACTATTTATTAACGATTACGTAGTAAATTATTTTCTTACATCTTAAGTAAAACAGAATAACTTTATAGAGTGATTGATAAAATAAACTTTATATAGTCTAGACGTCATTTAGTATATTGATATAATGGCCTCCTTGTTAATAACAGCGTGCCATGCCAAATAGGACGCGTTTGACCTATATTTTATTATAATTACAAGGATAATGATGATGTCTAAAGAAAGTCTAGTCACTTTACAACAAGCATTTGATGAGCGCCGTTCAATATATGCATTGGGCAACGAGCTACCAGTAGCGCCACAAGCGATTGTCAATATGGCTGAGCGTGTTTTATTGCATACGCCTTCTGCGTTTAACTCACAATCTTCGCGCTTGGTCGTATTGTTTGGTGCCGAGCATCAGAAGCTGTGGGATATCGCTGAAGAAAAACTGCGTGCAGCCGTTGGTGATGGTGACTTTTCTGGTAGTAAGCAAAAGCTGGATGGCTTCCGTGCTGCTGCAGGCACTGTGCTGTTTTATGAAGATAAAAATGTGACTGAGTCACTGCAAGAGCAGTTTGCGTTATATGCAGACAGATTCCCAATTTGGGCACAGCAAACCTCGGCCATGCATCAGTATGCGATGTGGACAGAGCTACGTACCTTGAATGTTGGTGCCAACCTACAGCACTACAATCCGCTTGTGGATGAAGATGCCGCTAAAGCATTTTCTATCCCAGATAGCTGGGAATTGGTGGCGCAAATGCCATTTGGTAATATTGTTGAGCCTGCTGGCGAGAAAACCTATCAGCCAGTCAATGAGCGTATGAAAGTATTAGGCTTATAAAAGAGCTAAGCTCATACAAGAACTGGACGTAGCAAATGCGTGCTAATTTTTGATGTATGATTGACTGATTCGAGTCGTTACTTTTTCAACATGGCTTAGTTTAGTCATCCAAGCGAAAAAAGCTCTTTAAAAAAAGCACCTCAAAAAAAAGACAGCCCATATAAAATGCGCTGTCTTTTTTTATTCTAATTCTTATTTGGAGCTCTAGTTATTCTACGCTTGATTCATACTGTTATGAGCATTTTTACCAAAATATTGAGCTGTCTATTACTTTAGCCAAGCGATTTTTGCTGCGCTTACGGTCTCTGGTTATCATGGATGCAAACCAGCCAGCGCCATATAAGGCATTGCTATCTGTGTCTGATTTTAACTGATAGCATTGTTGGTACGTTATATGATTGCGATATTGATGCAAGGCTGTTTGCACTTTGACCAAACGTTTTAGCCAGCGCTTGGTTTTCTTTTTCGACTTTTTCTTATCTAATAAGGGCGCGGCAAATTCACTGATATAAAGTAAAGCTGTTAACTGTTGATGCAGCTCATCCGTTGCTTGCTCTGAATTATGGTCATTTATATCAATATTTTCTACATCGCCATTTTTTAAATCATTATTCTCTACAGTGATGCTATCGGATTTAGCACCCTTTTTACTTTGTAGCGTTTGCGCCGCTTTGCCAAGCTTTGCATACTGTTTGGATAATGTTTTTTCCAGCTTATTGATGGCGGATTTATCAGCTTGCGGTTCAAGGCTTGGGTCGCTCATGGTAAAGGCGATCAACTCAAGTAAGGTGAGCTGGAAATCATTGGCACTGACAGCATCCTTTGGAGTAATCTTCAGCGTATCAATGTCAGCTGCCCAATCGACTGTAGGTGCGCCATGCTGTTGTAAATCAGGCTCTACATGAGAGGCGAGATGGTCAAGCTCTCGGTAGTCATCAATGAAAACCGCTGTTTGCTTCACTATCGGCAGCCAGTCTGGATTGATTTCATCAGAGTAACTGGCAAATGCTTGTAGGGCAGCTTGCAAGCGAGTAGTGCCAATATACAGTTGCAGGGTATGGTCATCATCTTCGCTGCCAGCGACGATAGCACTGCTGTTTGGTAATATTTGCAATAGACAGTTATGTACTACTGCGCGCGCAAAAGCAGGCATGCTGCTGTCTTTATCGATAATCAGTTGGTCAAGGTTAGCGCTGACGGCTGGGCTATGATGTTGCCCTTTAATCAGCAAGCTACCACGCTCAGCTTTGGTCACCGTAGATAGGCAAAGTTTATAGCGCTTACACCAGGTTTTGGCGGTTGTAAATAAAAAATCTATATCGCCTGATATCAGCTCAAACTCAATTTCTTGAATAGCGGTGCGATAGGTTTCATCATTGCCGTGAATAATTTCTCCATAATCGTATGCCATCTCAATATGGTTATTCGATTCATCGTCACTATCATCTACCAGCAATCGCGTGGTGCGCTCGACATCGGTCACGTATAACCGAGTAAGATTTTTGGTCAGTTTTTTCAGCTTAAATTCAGCCAGAGCAGGGGCGACAGAGGTGTTTTTATAAATGCTTAAATCTGGCATGAGCGTATTACTATCGAGCATCGCTTGTACCTGCTCATTATTCAGTACTGCATTGTGCTCTAAACGTGCCGCTATACCGTCGCCGCCTGCTTTAATGGTCTGTACCCACGCATCACCTTCCTTACGAATACGTAAGCCAATAGCCGCCTGTGCAAGCTGTTGGTCAGGAGTATCGTAATAATGAGCAGCCAGTTGCGTCACCTCAGATGATTTAACTTGTGCTTGGCGTAGCAAGCCTTTTAGTCGCGACTCTGGTACCAAAAACTTTAGCTCTATCTCTTGCATGATGGCTCCCGATTATTTTAATAAATGTAATTGATTACCATCGTATGAAAGCTATCGGTGAATAACAAGTAAAACTTTCGTTTTGGTTGGATGACTTAAGCTACATGAGTGCTGAACAGTCACATTATTTATAGCACATAAAAAAGCCGCCCTACAATATAGGACGGCTTTTCTTAAAACTTTTACTTATAAAATGTACTTATAAGTGGTCGGTGATTAGAACTGGTTCATCGTGTTCTTACCGCCACCAGCTTTAAGGGCGTTTTCACCAGAGAAGATTTCTTTGTGATCATCGCCAAGGTCAGAGCCTGCCATTGCTTGGTGTTTAACACAAGCGATGCCTTCACGGATTTCTTTACGTTGTACGCCAGCTGCATAAGCAAGCATACCATCTTCACCGAAGTAGCCTTTAGCAAGTTCATGAACGCTAAGAGCAGTAGTGTGATAAGTAGGTAGCGTGATTAAGTGATGGAATACACCTGCTTCACGTGATGCATCACGTTGGAAGTTTCTAGCCGCTTCGTCAGCTGCGGTATCAAGTTCAGTACCATCGTAATCAGCACTCATCAAGTCATCTTTATTGTAGGCAGACAAGTCTTTGCCTTCTTCTTCCCACTGAGCGATAACTTGCTTACGGAAGTTAAGCGTCCAGTTAAATGATGGGCTGTTGTTGTATACAAGCTTCGCTTTAGGCTGTTGCTCTTTAATACGGTCAACCATCATTTTAATGTGTTCTACGTCTGGCGTTGGTGTTTCGATCCATAGTAGATCAGCACCGTTTTCTAGAGCAGTGACACAGTCAAGTACAACGCGGTCGATGTTCGTTTCTTCACGGAACTGGTATAGACCGTTTGGCAAACGAACTGGACGTACTAGTTTGCCGTTGTGCTTAAGCAAGCTATCGTTTTCTTTTGCGTTTTCTAAAGTCACTTCTTCCATTTCGATGAAGTCGATGTATTTAGAAGCAAGATCGCCTGGCTCATTTGATACTGGGATTTTTTGCGTGAGTGATGCGCCTTCAGAGTCAGTACGAGCAACGATAATACCGTCTTCAACACCAAGTTCTAAGAATGCATAACGAATCGCATTTAGTTTAGAGATGAAGTCTTCATGCGGTACAGTTACTTTACCCGCTTGGTGACCACATTGTTTAGCGTCAGATACTTGGTTCTCAACTTGGATAGCACAAGCACCAGCTTCGATCATTTGCTTGGTTAGCAAGTAAGTCGCTTCTTCGTTACCGAAACCTGCATCGATGTCAGCAATGATTGGCACAACATGCGAATCAAAGTTTTCGATTTTTTCTAGGATAGCTGAAGTGTCTTGGCCAGCTTCTTCTGCAGCGTTTAGCTCACGGAAGTAGTCGTTTAGTACTTTAGCGTCAGCTTGACGTAAGAAGGTGTAGATTTCTTCGATTAGCTTAGGTACAGAGGTTTTTTCATGCATAGATTGGTCAGGAAGAGGACCAAACTCAGAACGTAGAGCTGCAACCATCCAACCTGATAGGTAGATGTAAGTTTTAGAAGTCGTACCAAAGTATTTTTTCTTAGCGTACATAGTTTGCTGGGCAACAAAACCATGCCATGCACCTAAAGACTGCGTGTACTGAGACGTATCATTGTCATAGTCTTCCATATCTTGACGCATGATTTTTGCAGTATATTTGGCGATATCTAAACCGGTTTTAAAACGGTTTTGTGACATCATACGTGCCGCATCAGTCTCGCTAATGTTCTGCCAGTTACCGTGCTTTTGCTTTAATTCACGTACTAAATCGATCGCTGATTTATATGCAGTTGACATCTATAGTCTCCTTGGTGGGGTGTAAAAAAACGAAAAATTAATTGTTAAAACAATTAAAGATGGGGCAACTAACTTTGTATCTTACTAAAACATAAACCTGATTTTTATCGTCGCCGTAATAAGCTTGTATGAAATAGGATATGAGTGCTTGAATGACAAAGCGAACTAAATATCATTAAAAGTTATCTATCCAACCTTACTTACCCTAAACAAACCTGCCTGTTAATACAAGGCGATTGCTGAACTTGTCAGTTAAAAACTGTTGAGTTTAAAAGGAGTGAGTAAAAATAGTTGTTGACGATCAAGTGATCATAGCTAGCTGATAGCGGTATTTATTAAAAATGTTCTATGCTTAAAAAGCATCTATAAAAGCTTTGAGTATTTATGGGTCAGCGGTGTCATATTTAATGATAAGAGGTGTTACAATAATCAATGCTGTCTATCTATAAAATAGGCGATGAGAAGATAGTTTATGATGGTTTATTGTCCACTCAATCGTATCTGCTATCCTGACTTATTTTCAAAATACTTTTATTATTAAGCGCTTAGACTCATTATATTTAATGCTCAAAACTTGTTTTTATAGTCTTGGCCGTATTTGGTCTACGGCAATCACTATAACTGCCTTACCAAGATTTATCTAATTTATGATTGTTATCTTGGGTATTTTATACGGTTATAGTGTAGATAAAACAATGGCTTATGTTGGTTGGTTTGAGTTATAATATGAATATTATAGAAGATTCTAGTAAAAAATATCATTATATTATGCTGTTATAGCAGCTTTAGTTAAAATAACAGCGCAAAAAATACCAGGCTTGCTCAAGGTTATTGTGGTATTTATTCCAAGGCAAAGAGAAAAATATATGAATTTGCAGCGGGTTGATTTGAATTTATTGGTACATTTAGATGTGCTGCTTCGTGAAAAAAACGTCACACGTGCGGCTGAGCAGCTTGGTATTACCCAGCCTGCCATGAGTAATATTTTGCGACGTTTACGTAAACTGTTTAATGACCCACTATTGGTACGTTCATCAGAAGGCATGACCCCAACTGAGCGCGCGCTTGAGCTACAGCCACGCATTCGTGAGATACTGGCAGATTTGACCCAAGTGCTTGAGCCGCGTACCGAGTTTCGCCCTTATAGCACCTCACGCGTTTTTCGTATTATGACCTCAGATTATGCTGAGGCGACTTTGGTGCCAAAGTTGGTTAAAGCCCTACGTTCTGAAGCGCCCAATGTCATTTTGGATTTTTTAACGCCATCTGACGTCTCCTATCGTGATATGGAGCAGGGTCGTGTTGATTTAGCGATTAACCGCTTTAATGAAATTCCACAAAGCTTCCATCAAGTATTGGTATGGCGTGATACCTTTAGCTGCCTACTGTCTTCTGAAAGTCCTTATGCTCATCGCTTTAATCTCAAAAATTATCTAAAAGCTCAGCATGTTTGGGTGTCTAAAACTGGTATGGGTGTGGGCTTTGGGGTCAATCCAGAAAAATCTGGCGGACTTGGCTCTATCGATCAGGCGCTGCAACGCTTAGGGCAAAAACGCCAAATCAGTGTTTTTACCCGCCATTATCAAATGCCCGCCATGCTCGCGGCAAATAAGGATTTGGTTGCAACCTTGCCAACTCGGGTGGCAAAAATGCAGGCAAATAACGACAGTATCATCATGGAAGAACCGCCATTTTTTATCCCAGAGTTTGAGCTGACCATGGCATGGTCGCCTTTATTGCAGCATCATCCAGCCCATCGCTGGTTGCGTCAGCTTATCATGCACGTTGCTCGCCAAATCGTCGATGATGAAGAGAATCCACCGCAAGATATTCCAATTATTAATCACTTATTCTAATGCGCTAACAATAAAATTAGCATTTAATAACGCAAAAAAACCAGCCCATGTCTCATGTACTGGTTTTTTTATTTGTCTGTTTTCTTGGTGATTTAGCTTATAAGCTTTACCTATCATTCAAGCTTATAAGATTCAAACTTATAAGATTTAAGATTTAAGATTTAAGATTTAAGATTATAAGGTCTCAGATGAGCTTTATAAGACTGTCACATTATTAACATCATACGCACACTTCTTTATAACTTGTAAACCTATAGGCAATGCATTTTGTTATGCTAAATAGACGTTAAGAAAAAAGACAATTATAGTGGGCATTGTTAAGTGATTCGATAATATCGACTCATTTAGTGATAGATTGTTTTTTAACAATTGTGCCTCGCTGATTAAGTATTCATTAAATAATAATCAAATAAATAAGGATAATAATCATGGCAGATATTACTACTGTGAACCCAGCGACGGGTAAAGATATTAAAAACTATACTTATATGAGTAGCGATGAAGTCAATAAAATCATCGATGCCTCGCAAAAAGCGTTTTCAGAATGGCGTTTGGTCAGTGCCGATGAGCGTGCCAAAGTGATTAACTCTATTGGCGAGACATTGATGAAGCATAAAGAAGAACTTGCGAAGCTGATGACAGAAGAGCGCGGTAAGACGTTAGAGGCGAGCTTAGGAGAAGTAGACCTATGTAAAGCGATTTGTGATTTCACCGCTGCTGAAGGAATTGCCGCTCTAGCGAATGATGAGCGCGATATCGAAGGCATTAAGAAAGGTTTAATCAGCTACAATCCTATCGGTATTATCTATGGTATTCAGCCATGGAACTTTCCTGCTTATCAAGTATTCCGCTATACCATTGCCAATCTAATGGCTGGTAATAGTATCCTGCTTAAACACGCTTCAAACGTAACGGGTTCAGGTTTGTTGATTGAAAAAATCATGCACGAGTCCGATCTGCCAAATGATTTATTCCGTACGCTCATCATTAACCATGATCAGTCTGAGCAAGTTATTGAGCATGAAAAAGTGCGCGGTGTTACATTAACGGGTAGTGATGTCGCCGGTCGAGTGGTGGCGCAGCAAGCGGCTAAAGTGCTGAAAAAGACCGTTATGGAGCTTGGTTCGAACGATGCTTTTATCGTACTAGAAGATGCGGACTTAGACTTAGCGGCTACTACTTGTGCGCATGCGCGTCTATACAATAACGGTGAAACCTGTATTGCTGCTAAACGATTTGTCGTCGTCGACAGTGTTTACGATAAATTCCGTGATCTGGTTATTGAGAAGTTTAAAGGCTATAAAGTCGGCGATCCAATGGAAGAATCTACTGACGTAGGGCCGATGTCAAGCAGCAAGCAACGTGATGAGTTGCATAAACAAGTGCAAGAAAGTGTCAGCAAAGGTGCGACCATTACCTTGGGCGGCGAAGTACCTGATAAGCCGGGTGCCTTTTATCCACCAACGATTTTGGAAAATATCAAACCAGATCAACCCGCTTATAAAGATGAGTTATTTGGTCCGGTTGCGGCGCTCATTCGTGCCAAAGACCAAGACGATGCTTTCCGAATTGCCAATGATAGCCGTTATGGACTCGGCGGTGCTATCTTTTCAAAAGACGAAGAAAAAGCGATTCATTTAGCCCAGCAGCATTTTGACACCGGTATGGTTTATATCAATGGTTATAACTTAGTCAATCCAGGATTGCCATTTGGTGGTGTTAAAGACTCAGGTTATGGTCGTGAGCATGGTGGCTTTGGTATCAAAGAGTTTGTGAATATTAAAGCCGTGCACGTGGTTGGTAAAAAACCTGTTTAATTATTAAAATGTTTTAGATTTTTAATTTTAAATGCTTAGTTTTTTAAAAGCCTAGTTTCCTAAATACCTCGTTATTCCGTAGCGAGGTATTTTTTTGCTAGCAATTTGCTATAAATTACCCGTTATTTAAGCGCAAAAAAAAAGCAGAACCAATCACGGATCCTGCCTTTTTATAAATTTTATAAAACGGATAGCTATGTTTAAAGCTTAAGTATTTAACCATAGCTTTAAAGGTAAAGCGGGTAAATAAGATGATTCAGCATAATTATGCGGATTATTCAGATCTATAATACCTTTAGTAATCAATAATATCGTCCATGGTAGTAGTTGATGTTCACCTTTTTGTATGCGTGCTTGTAGGCTATCAGCAGTGTCTTTTTGATTGACTTCAAGCAGCGCTTGGGTCAAAACAGCACCGGCATCAAGCTCAGCGGTGACCACATGAATACTACAGCCATGATGGCGTTCACCAGCTTGTATGGCACGCTGATGGGTATCAAGACCCTTATAAGCAGGCAGTAGAGCAGGGTGTAGGTTAATCATTGGGGCAGGAGCATTATCGATAAATGCGCCACTTAATACGCGCATAAATCCTGCTAAGACAATCAAATCGGGCTGCCAAGCGCTTAGCTGTGCGCTAGCATGGCTTTCAAAGGTTTTGATGCCCATGCGTTTGCCGCTCGCAACGTGTGACAGCACAGCGACTGGAATAGATGCGTCATTGGCACGTGTGATGGCATAAGCGTCTTCACGGTTACTGATGACACCTACTATTTCAATCGGTAACGCCCCAGCTTGCATGGCATTAATCAATACTTGCAGGTTGCTACCACTACCAGATACCAAAACAGCGACGCGTAACGGCTTAACTGATTTTTTTGCAATACTTTTTAAATTGTCGTCTGGCATTAACGGTACACCACCGCATCCGCTTCACGTTTGACCATTTCACCTAATTTCCATGCCTTTTCACCAGCATCGGTCAAGGTTTGAATAGCAGCATCTGCTTTATCTTTAGGGACAACGATGACAAAACCAACGCCGCAGTTAAAGGTACGGTACATCTCGCTTTGCTCGATATTACCTTGGGTTTGTAGCCAAGTAAATAGTTCTGAGAACTTCCAGCTGTTGGTATCAATGCTAGCCGCCAAGTTATCCGGTAGTACGCGTGGCAGGTTATCTGTTAAACCGCCACCAGTAATATGTGACATGGCATGTAAGGCTGAGCTACCAAGGGTGTCTTGTAGCGCTTTAATCGCTTTAACATAAATGCGAGTAGGAGCCATCAGTGCGTCTTGAATAGGCTGACCGTCTAATTGCTCGTTGCTAGTAGTAATATCAACGCCGCTCACTTCGATAACTTTACGTACCAATGAATAACCGTTTGAATGCGCGCCACTTGAGGCAAGGGCAATCAATACATCACCTTCTGCAACATTTTCACCCGTGATAACTTCCGCTTCTTCGACTACGCCGACGCAGAATCCCGCTAGGTCATAATCATCATCTTGATACATGCCCGGCATCTCAGCCGTTTCACCGCCGATAAGCGCACAATTTGACAGCTTACAGCCTTCGCCGATACCAGTGACGACAGTCGCTGCCACATCGACATCAAGCTTGCCAGTTGCGTAGTAATCTAAGAAGAATAATGGCTCTGCACCGCAAACCAATAAATCATTGACGCACATGGCGACCAAGTCGATACCGATCGTGTCGTGACGGTTTAATTGTAATGCCAGTTTAAGCTTGGTGCCGACACCATCAGTACCCGAAACCAATAACGGTGAGGTGTAACCAGTCGGAATACGACAAAGCGCCCCAAAACCGCCAAGTCCGCCCACAACCTCAGGACGAGAGGTGGCTTTTGCCACTGATTTAATACGTTGAACCAACGCATCGCCAGCATCAATATCAACGCCAGCATCTTTGTAGCTTAAAGAAGGCTTGTTACTCATGGTCATCTCACAAATTTTATAGGGAATGAAGGTCTGTCAGTAGAAAAGCGGATCGGTCGTGTTAATTTTGCAGATAGTGCGCGCATTATACCCAAAAATGACCCTTGCCCGCAAAGCAACTTAGCAATATTTGGCTGATATTTGAAGAAGATTGCTAATAAAGACGGTATCAGGCCCAATAAAAAATTAAGAAACAAAAAATGACTGCTTTTTTGTTGGACTCTGCGATAATAGAACGCCAAAGTCGTTGGCAAAACCTACGACAATGACGCTGCTAAATAACATAATAAATATAAAGTTGCTAACGACATAACTTGATTAAAAAACCATCATAAGCCAGCATTTTACATTGACTTAATCGTAGGGTTACCCTTAATGATAAACCAACCAATAGATCCCTTTTTCCGACGCTTATTCATCGTCGTTGCGATTGTTGTGACCGTGTTTTTACTGTATTTGATGATGCCGGTTATCGTACCGTTTGTCGTTGCCTTTGTACTGGCTTATTTATTCAATCCACTGGTCAAGCGTTTATCAAAATATATCAAGCGTTGGATGGCGATTATTATTGTTTATTCGACCATTACCCTTGGTATGGTGCTGCTGCTTTGGTGGTTAATACCAACCTTATGGCACCAACTGCAAGCGGCGTGGGAATATCTGCCCAAAGTATTAAATTGGTATAACCAAGTTGTGCGTGAGTGGTTTGCCAATAATAGCCGCATTCGTCTGCCAGAACTAGAAGCTAAAGGTTTTTCTGAAACCTTGGTTGATTATATGCAAACCAATTACAAGTTTGCTGATGCCAGTACCATGATGAGTCAAATACTGGCCTCTAGTATGAATTTTATTAATAATGCTGGCTTGATTGTATTAGTGCCGATTTTAACCTTTTATTTCTTGTTTAATTGGGACAAGCGTTTACAGACGTGGCGGCTCGCTATTCCGGCGGCTTATAATGAAAAAGTCGTTCAGATTGCCAAAGAATGTGATCAGGCGCTGATGGCATTTATTAAGGGTCAGCTGTTGGTCATGGTACTACTGGGCGCGATTTATGCGATACAGTTGCAGCTTATCGGACTTGAGCTTGGCTTGATTATTGGTATGGTCGCTGGAGTTGCTAGCTTTGTTCCGTACTTGGGTTTTGGTATCGGTTTTATTTCCGCGATTATAGCCTGTCTGTTCCAGTTTGGCTTAGACTGGACTTATCTAGCGTTGATTGTTGGGGCATTTTTAGTAGGGCAAGCGGCAGAAGGTTATGTTTTGCAGCCACTATTATTAGGTGACAAGATTGGTCTGTCACCGTTATGGGTTATCTTTGCGGTATTGGCAGGGGCAAGTTTGCTGGGCTTTGTTGGTATGCTTATCGCACTACCGGTGTCCGCTGTGCTTAATGTTTTATTCCGTCATCTGTATGCTTATTACCAATCTACTGACTTTTATAAAGGTCGTAAACAGTTGGCTTTATTTGAAGAAAAATAAATTTATAATAAATTAATCTTGTAGCGCTTTTTTTTGCTAGTTAAGTGTGAATTTTAGCACCTCATCAATCATTAAGAGTTTATTGTAAAATGGATAAATAGGGACTGATTGGGCTTAATGGGTAAAAGACTTGTCAGTCATTTTGCAAATATGTTATATATAGGCGCAGTATCAACGGTATTTGCCGTTACTAGGTTGGCTTTGATAAGTGTAAAAGTTAGCAAAGCCAGTTTACAGAATATTAGTCGTTTAGCCTTTTTAGTGATTGCGCTACGCAAACCGAGTTGATGATTCATGGCAGAAGCACAGCTAAGTCTCAATCTGGACATTAAGCATGATGCGAGTCTCAGCGACTTTGCCGGTCCGGGTTGGATGTCTATTATCGATGCAGTGCGGCAGCTCCATGTCGGCCTGATTGGTCAGCTGTACCTATTTGGCAGCCCAGAGACGGGCAAGTCGCACTTATTATCCGCCATTTGTGAGTCGTTTATTGAGATGGACAAATCGGCAATTTGTCTGTCATTGAATGAGCTGATTCATACCGATGTCAATGTTCTATCCTCTCTAGAGAATTTTTCCCTGATTGCGATTGATGATTTAGAGGTGCTTGAGCAAAGCAGTCAATGGCAAGAAGCATTGTTTCACCTGATTAATCGTAGCCGCGAAGGGCAGCGTCAGCTGATTTTTGCTTCTAACAAACCGGCGACCGAATTGCCATTTCAGCTAACAGACTTGCTTACCCGTTTGGCGCAATCGCCAAGCTTTAAAGTGCCGACAGGTCACGATTTGGCAGACCGTCAGGCATTGTTGCAGTCTATCTTACGAAGGCGTGGTTGGCAGTTCGATGAGCGCATTATTGATTATTTGCTTACTGAAGGCCCGCATCGTATCGGCGCTATGATGGACGTGCTGAACTATATTCAGCCGATGTTCTCTAATCTTGGGCGCAGTAATATATCCAAAGCGGTCATCAGTGATGCGCTGCGTACCATCGATGAGCAGACGCTTGCCGCCGAGCTTGCCGATATCGCCCAAGAAACGCAAGTAGATAATGATGTCGCCAATCAAGACCAACATACCATGCCGCTGGATTTTTAATATTTCATTTTTTAACAATCATAACCACGCCCTTTATACCGCCACCTTACTATCTCTGGAATAAATTATGAAACCAAACGCTTCTTTGCTAAAAAAACTGACTGTTGGCTCGTTACTAATGACTGCTGGCTCAGTATCGATGTTATCGCATGCTGCAGTGACCTTGCTTGTCGATGACCATATCAAAGTGACTGCGATTAATGGGCAAGAAATCCAGCAAAGCGCGTTTCAGCCATTGAAGAAGTCGTTTACCTTAGAGCCGGGTCAGCACGCGATTACCGCTAAATATGATCGTTTATATAACTTGCGCCGTGATGAGCATGATTATTTGCGCTCGGGTAATGTGAGTGTGACGGCAGAATTGAAAGACAATCAAACCTACCGTCTCACCATGCCAAATCAGCCAGAAAAATATGAAGCGGCAAGAGAGTATGCTAAGCGTCCAACACTGGCAGTGCAGCAGAATAACACTATCGTGGCAAGCCAGCAGAGTCTAGGCGGCAATCAAGGTAGTTTGTTGTCAGGTTTGGGTAAAACATTGGGCGGCGTATTTGGTGGCGCTGATGATGCCGAGCTACAAAACCAACGTGCGATAGCTGCTTTAGGTCAATCTACTGCCAGCACTGTAAATACAGGCGCAGTGACCACGGTTTCGCAAACCACAAGCGCTGCTGTATCTACCAATACTTTAGATCAGTTTATGCAAATTTGGCTCCAAGCAACCCCAGCTGAGCGCGAGAAAATGCGTCAGTGGATTCAAAAGTAAAAAATAATTAATTAGCAAACAAAGCACAAAAAAAGCACCTAAATTAGGTGCTTTTTTCTTACTTACTCATTCACTAATGACGTTTTTAGAAACGGTAATTTAGTGATAACTGATTATTTAGCAGTTATTTAGCCAAAAAAGCGTTATACATCCAAATCAGCTTTTCTTGCTGCTGTACGTACTCATCAACTAAGTCAGCCGTACCTTGGTCTTCAGCTTTCTGTGCTAACGCTGATACTTCACGTTGCTCTTCAATCAGCGCTTGTAGGCCAGTCACCACGCCTTTCACACAAGCATTACCGTCTTTTACGTTTTTATCTTCTTGAATACTGGTATGTTGGCTAAAGTCGCTATAAGCATGAAGCGGCGTGCCACCCAAGGTTAAAATACGTTCAGCGATTTCATCAATTTCTACTTGTAAATTGGTGTACAGCTCTTCGAACTGTGGGTGCAAGGTAAAGAAATGCTCACCTTTTACGTTCCAGTGATAGCCACGTACGTTGATGTAAAACATATGATAGCTTGATAATAGGCTGTTTAGCTTCGCAATCACTTCGCTCATATCTGCTTTTTCTAGACCGATTTGGTTGGTTGCATTATTAGTATTACTCATAATATTATCCTTATAGTTTGAGTGTTCATTTAATAGGCTGATTATTTTTATAAATGTAAACTTTAACAGCCTGACATAAATGTAGAAGCCTAAGAGTGTAGCAAGTCGTCTCCTGCATTGCTATGCTCGTTATATATCTTCTATGCTTTTTATTGCTTCTACACCTTGTCTGTTCATGCTTATTATAATAGCAAAGGAACCATTATAAGTTAAATTCAATTAATCTAAGTCTGTAATTGATTTACCTAAACTACGATATCTTTGCTATTCAGTCTATAGTGTATAATTCAAGCTATACAATCTATCCTATAAGACTAATACTTAATGCTAACAACCTAGCAGCCGATTTATATTTTTGCAGGTGGTTGCAAGTTTTCAGGGTTTAAGCCTTTAGCAGGAATCACTTCTAATAAATGCTGACGTACCGTATCGATGGGAAACTTCTGCGCTTGTAAGCGTTTCGGAACGATTTGGCTGCCTTGCTGACCTTTCATCTCAAACATCATAAAGATATAGTCATCAGTTTCATCCCAACTTTTAATTGCAGTCCATGGAATAACCGCTTGCTGAGTGCTACCCGGACGCATTTGCATGCCGCGCATCTGATTGCTATTAAACATATCAGGCTGATTGACAGGCACTGCCATCACAAGACCATGCTTTTGTACCCCCAATTTCATTTGGCGCATCTCATCGGGCATTTTTTGGTCAGCGACTTGTTTTTCAAACTCTCTTTTGACATACCATTTAAAGCCAAGGGTACGAACCAACAGATAAATAACCACAGACGCTAGCATGAGCCAAAAAATAATGGTCGAGTAACCGGTCAAAAAAACCAGACCAGCAAGGGCTAAAATGACAGCCACTGCCATAATAATCCACTCTTTCATCTTAATGCTTGACAGACCAAAAGACGGGCTAGCACTGGCAAATAGCTCATACTGTGCTTGGTGAAATTCAGCCTCGGTTAAGTTTAAGGCGACAGGTTGTAGCGTGTAGGGGTACAGGGCCATAAAGGTTTCTCAGATACTTAGATTAAAAGCGTGGGATGAAAAGCGCCAAAGCGAAGCTGCGATGCCGTGCTTGGCTGGCAGTAGAATAAAGATATGCGCTTATCTTACCGAAAACTGCTCTTAAATGAAACATATAAGCGGGTCTGTTGACGGATAGCAGGGTTATTTCTCAGATAGCATCGTTATTTATGGGAGGGTTAATCAGAGGGCTTGGTTAATAAGAGAATTATGCGGCTTATATTATGGCGTCTTTACTTAGCAAAGCTGCTGTAAAGAACAGGCGAGATTTAGCCGAAATATAGCCAAAACATGGTCAAATCTGCTGGGTCTTGGTATGATAGTGACTATTATTTATTCTTATGATTCACATGGCGTCATTGCGCAGCTTTATAACGATATTGTAAGGCTTTGCACGCTATTTTTTGTTTTACCTCATTACTTGGCTACTTAATATAGCTACTTATACTTTGCTACTATTTTTCTCTTTTAATTTCTTACTCACTTTTAGCGCTACAGGCAACTATTATGATTGACCCAAAACTCTTACGCGGTGATTTAACGGATTTACAACAGCAGCTTGCCACTCGTGGTTATACGCTTGATATGGCGTTTTGGCAAAATATTGAAAACGAACGTAAATCCTTGCAAGTCAAAACTGAAGAGCTGCAATCGCGCCGTAATGCGGGTGCTAAGCAAGTGGGTGCGCTAAAAAAATCGGGCGAAGATGCCAGTGAATTATTAGCAGAAATGCAAAGTGTCAGCGGTGAGATTAAGACAGCCGAAGATGAGCTGCGTACTCTACAAGAGCGCATTAGCCAAGCAGCAATGCAAATCCCAAATATCCCAGCAGCAGATGTGCCATTTGGTACGTCAGAAGACGATAACATCGAAGTGCGCAAATGGGGTACGCCGCGCGCGTTTGATTTTGAGATTCAAGATCATACTCATATCGGCGAGACACTGGGTATGCTCGACTTTGAAGCCGCAGCAAAGCTCACGGGTAGCCGTTTTAACGTTTTAAAAGGCCAGCTTGCGCAAATGCATCGCGCTTTGATTCAGTTTATGCTCAATACCCATACCATCAAATATGGCTACACTGAAACCTATGTGCCTTATATTGTGAACTCTGAGAGTTTAAAAGGTACAGGTCAATTACCGAAATTTGAAGATGATTTGTTTAAATTGACCAATCATACTAATAATGAAGGTACAGATTTTTATCTGATTCCAACGGCGGAAGTACCGATGACCAACTTGGTACGTGGTGAGCGCTTAGATATTAAAGAGCTGCCATTAAAATTTACTGCCCATACGCCTTGTTTCCGTAGTGAAGCCGGCTCACACGGTCGTGATACCCGTGGTCTGATTCGTCAGCATCAGTTTGAAAAAGTTGAGATGGTCAATATTGCTAGTGCTGAGCAATCAGATGAGTTGCTTGAGGCGATGACGGGACAAGCGGAGTATATCTTACAGCAGCTTAATCTGCCGTACCGCGTGGTCAAATTATGTACTGGTGATATGGGCTTTGCGGCACAAAAAACTTACGATATCGAAGTGTGGTTACCTAGCCAAGAGACCTATCGTGAAATCTCTAGTTGCTCTAACTGTGGCGATTTCCAAGCACGCCGTATGGGCACGCGCGTTAAAGATGGCAAGCAGACCAGTTTGGCGCATACGCTAAATGGTTCAGGTTTGGCCGTTGGTCGTACTTTACTTGCGGTGATGGAAAATCATCAAAACGCTGATGGTAGCATCACCATTCCAGAAGTGTTGCGTCCATTTATGGGTGGTATTGAAATCATTAGCGCTTAATAAGTCAGTTATCTATCATAATTTTAACAATAAGCGGCGAGTCACTAAGCGGACTCGCAGTTTGTAATTAGCAATCTAACATTGTTTGTCGTTTAACAAAACTGATAGGAGTGATTGCTAAATACAAACGCTCCTGTCAGCGCATTTTTAGTTTGGCTTATGGCAAATATGTTAAAATTGTCATTTAATATGGTCGTTTAATTAAATCCCTAATTCTTAAGAGCGTTTATCGCGTTCTTATTCTATCTATTATTCCATCGATTTTTTGTTTGTCATCCATACTTCTCATTTGAATATTAGGACACTCTATGCCAGCTCCAATTAGCGAACGTAAATTAGCCAATGCCATCCGTGTGTTGTCGTTTGATGCGGTTCAAAAAGCCAACTCTGGACATCCAGGCGCGCCGATGGGCATGGCTGATATTGCTGAAGTTTTGTGGCGTAAGTTTTTAAAGCACAACCCAGCCGATCCACAATGGCATAACCGTGACCGCTTTGTGTTATCAAACGGTCATGGCTCAATGCTCATTTATTCACTGCTGCATTTAACGGGTTATGATGTCAGCGTTGATGACCTAAAAGGTTTTCGTCAGTTGCACTCAAAAACCCCAGGCCATCCTGAGCTTGGCTATACCCCAGGTATTGAAACCACGACTGGTCCATTAGGTCAGGGTATTGCGAACGCCGTTGGTTTTGCAATTGCAGAGAAGACGCTAGCGGCGCAGTTTAACCGTGACGGTCATAACATCGTTGATCATCACACTTATGCATTCCTAGGCGATGGCTGCTTGATGGAAGGTATTAGCCATGAAGTCTGCTCGTTGGCTGGCACGTTAGGTCTTGGCAAGCTGGTATTCTTTTATGATGACAATGGCATCTCAATCGATGGGAATGTCGAAGGCTGGTTTACTGACGATACGCAAGCCCGCTTTGAAGCCTATGGCTGGCAGGTGATTAAAGTTGACGGTCATGATACCGATGAGATTACGCAAGCGACTGAACAGGCGATCAAAGAAACCACTAAGCCAAGCTTAATTATTTGTAAAACTACGATCGGTGCGGGCAGCCCAAACAAGCAAGGCTTAGCGGCTAGCCATGGTGCACCATTGGGTGATGATGAAATTGTCTTAACCCGCGATGCGCTATCTTGGAAGCATGCACCATTTGAATTAGATGACGAAATCTATGAAGCGTGGGATGCTAAAGCGAAAGGTGACGTACAACAAAAGAACTGGGATGCAGACTTTGACGCTTATAAAAAGGCCTATCCTGAACTAGCAGCTGAGTTATTACGTCGCTTAAACGGCGAATTGCCAGCTGATTTTGAAAGCCAAGCACAAGCTTATATTCAGCAAACGCAAGAGCAGGGCGGTGATGTTGCCAGTCGTAAAGCCAGCCAAAATGCCATTAATACTTTGCAGCCATTATTGCCAGAGCTGTTAGGCGGTTCAGCAGATTTGGCTGGCTCGAACCTTACGCTATTTAAAGGCGCGAAAGGTATTGAGACTGATACTGATGGCAACTATATCTATTATGGTGTGCGTGAGTTCGGTATGACCGCGATTGCCAATGGTATCGCGCTACATGGCGGCTTTATCCCTTATGTGGCAACCTTCCTGATGTTTATGGAATATGCACGTAACGCAGTACGCATGGGCGCATTGATGAAACAACGTATCATTCATGTTTATACGCATGACTCTATCGGTCTGGGTGAAGATGGTCCTACTCATCAGCCAGTCGAGCAATTAACCAGTTTACGTACCACGCCTAATCTACGTACCTGGCGTCCTTGTGATGCGACCGAATCTGCCAGCGCTTGGGTTGAGGCTATTAAGTCTGAACACAATCCATCGGCACTTATCTTTAGTCGTCAAAGCCTGCCACATCAAGCACGTGATAGCGAGCAAGTCGCTAACATCACTAAAGGTGGCTATGTCCTAGCGAAAGAGCAAGGCGAGCTACAAGCGATCATCATCGCTACTGGTTCAGAAGTTGGCCTCGCGATGGAAGCGTACGAAACATTGAGCGCAAATGGCGTTGGCGTCCGTGTAGTATCTATGCCGTGTGCAGAAATCTTCGTTGAGCAAGATGCTAGCTACCGTGAAGCGGTATTGCCAGCCAATATACGTGCTCGCGTTGCAGTAGAAGCGGCACATGTGGACTACTGGTATAAGTTCGTTGGTCTAGATGGCAAAGTCATCGGCATGACCACTTATGGCGAATCTGCTCCTGCAGACCAGTTATATAAAGAGTTTGGTATCACGACTGAAGCAGTGGTTGAGGCTGTGAATAGTTTGGTTTAATTCAGGCTTAGTTTTTAAGTCTTGAGTTAAAAAAAGAGCTGTTGGAGTAATCTGGCGGCTCTTTTTTTTGTGATTAATTTTTAGTTTTGAATGATTATAAATGAATCGATAGGTAGGTTGGTGTAGAGGTACGAGACCCAATAACTTATTTAATCGAAACGTTGGGTGTCGCAAGCTCCGCCCAACCTACACGCTTAATCAAGCAGAGTAACGGCTTCAATCAGGATTAAAACACGGCATAAGATAACTATTGTGTGTTAAATTGATTCGAACTAAATTCTAGTATTATCGATGCTCTAAGCTTACCTTACGTACTAATAGGAATAAAAGATGAAATCTCGTTATAAGCTAATGTTAGAGAAATCTATATCAGCTATGTTGTCAGCTATAGAAATATACAATAAACCTGACTTTAAATATCGGGAAGAAACTTTTTCTGTTCTATGTATAAATTCGTGGGAACTTTTATTAAAAGCTAAAGTACTTAACTTATCAAGCAATAGACTGTCATCTTTATATGTAAAAGAACGTAAGACTTTGAAAAATGGTAAAAAGTCTCAGCAATTAACTCCTAAGAAAAATCGTTCTGGAAATCCTATGTCAGTTAGTCTGCAACAAGCTTATAAAATAATAACTGAAGAATATGGTGTCAAAATTGATAAGGCTATCAATGATAACATTCTAGCACTAACTGAAATTAGAGATAACTCGATCCATTTTGTTAATAATGACTTGCTTCTATCACTGAAAGTTCAGCAACTCGGAAGCGCTTCGCTACAAAACTATTTACACCTAGTGTCTTTATGGTTTGGAGATATGCTGTCCAATTATAACTTCTATCTCATGCCGTTATCTTTTTTCAGGAATTTTGACAAAGCCCCGGGTGTTATATTGAACGCTAACGAAAAAAATGTTCTGACTTATATTAAGAGTATTGAAGAAAAGTATGACGATATTGATGTTAGTGACTATAACTTAACCCTTAACATTGATTTGAATTTTCAAAAGGTTAAAAGTGATTCTAGTATCCCCGTTCAATACTCGAATGATGAGAATGCATTAAAGGTAATCTTATCTGAAGAGGATATAATTGGAAAGTATCCTTGGGATTACGATGTTTTAAGTAAACAACTATCAAAGAGATATACTGATTTTAAAAGAAATGCCAAGTATCACGAGATACGTAAAAGTTTTGAAAATGATAAAAGTTTCACTCATATAAGGTTAATGAATCCTAGAAATCCTGAATCAGGGCAAAAAATTTTCTATAGTCCGAATATTCAAAAGGAATTTGATAAACACTATACAAAAAAATAGGCAATACTTCGCCTGAGCATCAACACTAAAGCTATACACGCGAGGGACGAGCGCCGAACGAAACTCTTAAAGAATACCGACCCATACCTCGCATATTTCCCCAATTTTAAAGTATTCATATCTAGAGGCTCATCTTTTTATCTCTTGGCTCCCCGTGATTTTCAAATAAATTAAACTTTTTATAGTTGCCGATGCTTTGCTTTTAAAAGCTTTGCGAAATAATTGATATTAATTAATTCTCGGTTTTAACCAAGCTTAATGTAATGTTCTATAGTGAGCCGTTATTAGTGTTATATCTGGTTTGTTAATTTAAAGCGAGCTTAAGGACGTGTACCTGTTTTGTACTGGGACGTTGATTAGACATGAAGATTGACTTACCATCAAGTATCTAAATGTCTTATATAATATGATTCAGGAGAGTTATCATGTCGAATAAATCTGTTAAAAAACAAGCGAAAGATGATATTACGTTAAGTAAAAAGGTTCAAAAAAAGCTAAGTAAGCTGAATCTGCAGCGTCAAAAAGAGCAAGATAAAGTAGACAAGGTGCGTCAAAAAGAGCTAGAAAAGTTAGATAAACAGCGTCAAAAAGAACAAGACAAAGTGGATAAGAAGATTCAAGGAATGATAGACGATATCAACCAAAAGGCAATTAAAAAGCAAGAAAAAATAGATACCAAAATTCAGAAAAGAAGAAATAAAATAGACAAAGCTGGTATAGCAGAAGATCAAATATGGCAGTACTAAAAATTTTAAAAAATATGGTTTTAATATTTAATAGGTTTTCGATTGATTTTTCAGGTCATAATGATTCTAAATAATAGAGCGTTTCTGTAAAAGAGCGTCTTAAAAATCTATTGTGTTATCTACCCAACTTAGAACTTCTAAGTTGGGTTTTTTTGTCACTTAATTAATTAGCAGCAATCAGCTTACCTGATATCTCAAGTGGGATGATATTACTAATAAGTTTTGGGAAGGCCGTCACCCCGTAGCTATAGCGATCGACCATACCTGTCGCGCGAAACTTTAACGTCGGTTGAGAGGTTGCAGGGTCAATTTCGACATCCGATAGAGTAACTCTCACCGTCAACGGTTTGGTTTGACCTAAAACCGTAAAATCACCGGTTACATTGGCTTCTTTAGGCGTAATCATCGTGACTTTTTTTGAGACAAACGTCATCGTCGGATATTGCTGTGTATTTAGCAGCTCTTTTCGGCGCAAAAAGGCATCGCGTAGACCGCGCTCGGTGTCGATACTATTGG
Organism: Janibacter sp. CoH_79_TC_3; assembly: GCF_058197955.1. Taxonomy (NCBI): domain Bacteria; kingdom Bacillati; phylum Actinomycetota; class Actinomycetes; order Micrococcales; family Intrasporangiaceae; genus Janibacter; species Janibacter sp. CoH_79_TC_3. The sequence goes on along the minus strand of NZ_JBXWIV010000001.1, from coordinate 45,979 downwards.
TATGCACGGTAAAATTGATGGTCGTGCTTGCAGGTTTTTTGACATCATAATTGATGGCGCCATTTACCTTACGGAACTTACCATCGGTGGTCGCCTTGCCTAAGTACTTGACCTCAAAATCCACATTGGTCTTTGGTACATCCAGCTTCCACTTTTGTGGCATCGTGCTCGCGGCCAGCCCCATTACCGGTAAGGAGAATAATAAAGAGGTGCTTAACGTAATTTTAAGCCAAGAAGTGGCGCGTGTATTCATACGTATGATCCAAATGGTAGCAATAAAGTTGTCAGTATTGAAAGTGCTTTTAGAGCGGTTTTAAAGTAGTACTGAGCGTTATAGCTTAAATAATAATGCGATAGCGTACTACAACTGTGCTGTTTCAATGTATTATTAAAGTTATGGGTTGTTATAAAAGTAAGCATTAGTAAGGGATTATCGCTTAAAATAAATAATGTAATTCTCTATATAGTAGAAACAATCATGTCGCTAATGTCCAGCTTTAAAGGTGTTTTAGGCGAAACCGTCATTAACATTGCCATGTGGTTAAAACTTGAAAAAGATGTTTATCATCGCCTGAATAATATCACTTTGCCATTGGCAAATGGTGGCAGTACCCAAATTGATCATGTCATCGTCTCTATATATGGCATCTTTGTCATCGAAACCAAAAACTATAAAGGATGGATATTCGGTAATGAGAAACAAAGACAGTGGACGCAGGTCATCATGGGTCGTAAGTATAAATTTCAGAATCCACTGCGGCAGAATTATCTGCATATCAAAACATTAGCAGATTTGTTAGAGCTGGATTTGAGTTATTTCCATTCGATGATTGCGTTCATTGGTGAGTGTGAGCTTAAAACTCGCGATGAGTTACCAGAGCATGTATTGACGAGCGGCATGGCATCTTATGTTAAGAAAAAACAACATGAGTTATTAACCCAAGATGAAGTGAAAGCTATCGTTGAGCAGATTGAAAGCAACAGATTTAGTAAATCTTTGAAAACCAATAGGCAGCATAAAGCCTATTTAAAAGACAAACATAGCCCGTCAAATAAGCAAGCTAGTGATAAACCAAATGCTAAAGCAGTGACTAAACCAGCTAATCAGCCTACGTCTGAGCCATTAGTAAAAGAGTCTCCTAAAAAAACCATCCTTCAAAGCATAGGAGTGCCGCGATGGTCTGGTCAAACAGAAGTGGCGCAGGCTGCTGATATAGTTATTACGCCGTCTACCAGTATTCCGCCTAGCAATAAACAGCCTATCCACAAGCAGTTCAGCAAAAATGATGTTTTTCTTACACCGTTTGAGATTATAGAGTCGGAGCTAAAAACACATAAAACGGCGGCCATTGAGCTAATAGATTATGTAACTATTTTAGCTCAAGCGCCAAATTGCCCTAAGTGCAATAGCGAGATGGTTAAACGCGTTGCCAAAAAAGGTGCTCGCCAAGGTCAGACCTTTTTTGGTTGTAGCCAATTTCCTAAGTGTCGCGGTGTGGTGAATGGTAATTTGGATGTAGTTATCTAGTTATCCTAACCATAGATTTCTTCTAAGCGTAAACACGCAACCAATCGACCGTCCCACTCTCGCAGTTTTGGCTCTACTTCACTACATTGTGGTTTGGCATAAGGACAGCGCTTGTGCAGGGCGCAGCCACTTGGCGGATTAAGCGGACTCGGTAGCTCACCATGTAGAGTTAAATCATTTTTATGACCACTGACAGTCGGTGCGGCTGCCAATAAAGCAATAGTATAAGGATGCTTTGGTGCATTATAGATGGCTTCTTTAGACCCATGCTCAACAGCTTGACCGAGGTACATCACCATCACATCGTCGGCGACATGGCGCACTACTGACAAATTGTGTGAGATAAAAACGTAAGCGGTATAATATTCGTCCTGTAAATCCATAAATAGATTTAACACTTGCGCTTGAATCGATACATCGAGCGCTGAGGTTGGCTCATCAGCGACGACAATTTTTGGATTAAGCATCATTGCGCGGGCAAGCGCAATCCGTTGGCGCTGACCACCTGAAAACATATGTGGATAACGGCCCGCATGTTCAGGACGTAGACCGACATTTCTCATCATATCGTTTATTTTGTCACGCTTTTCGTCTTTAGATAGCTTGGTATGAATATCTAAGGGTTCAGTCAATTGATAGCCAATCGTATGACGCGGGTTTAGGCTGCCATAAGGGTTTTGGAATACCATCTGAATTTCTGTACGCAATTCTTTGAGCGCTTTTCTGCTGTAGCCGGTCGTTGCTTCATCGTTGATAAACAGCTCGCCGTTAGTCGGCTGCTCAATAAGCGTCAACTGGCGGGCAAGCGTTGATTTACCGCAGCCTGACTCACCAACGACTGCAAGCGTCTTTCCCGCTTCAAGCTCAAACGAGATACCATTTAACGCTTTAACATAAGCTTTAGGCTTGCCCAATCCTTGTGAGACGGGGTAATGCTTGTGTAGGTTGTCTGCTTTTAAAACCACTTTATGATTCATGCTGTGACTCCAAAGTAGCAGGGTGAGGGGTAGAGGTGCGAGTAGGTAGATTAGGCAATGCAGAGTGAATACAGCGCACTTTGCCATTGGGCGTATCTAAAATGGGCGGCGGTACTTCACAAGCCGGTTCTTTATACGGACAACGCGGAGACAATAAGCAACCGCTTGGGCGATCATATTGGCTTGGCACCACACCCGGCAAACTGTTGAGCCTGTCTTGTCCAATAGCCAGCTCAGGGATGGCTTGCAGCAAAGCTTCGGTGTAAGGGTGCGCAGGATGTTGAAAAATCTCCGGCACTGTACTGGTTTCGACCACTTGTCCGGCATACATGACGGCGACATCGCGTGAGTTTTGCGCGACCAAACCCAAGTCATGGGTGATAAGTACCATTGCCATTTGTTTTTCGCGTTGTAAACGGCTGAGTAAATCCATAATTTGCGCTTGCACCGTGACATCAAGCGCGGTGGTTGGCTCATCGGCGATAAGTAGTTTCGGCTCGCAAGCAATCGCCATTGCAATCATAACCCGCTGACTCATACCGCCTGATAGCTGATGCGGATATACTTTGAGTCGATTTTTGGCATCCGGCATCTCAACCAATTCTAACAGCTCTAAGATACGTGCTTGTACTGCTGAACCACGTAAACCAAGATGCTTGCGCAGTACTTCACCCAATTGCATCTCAATGGTGAAGCTTGGATTTAGGCAAGACATGGCATTTTGAAAAATCATAGAAATGTCTTTGCCAATGATGCCGCGTTTCTCTTTTGCTGACATACTCAGCATATCTTTATTGTCAAACATAACTCGCTTGGCGCGCACGGTGGCAGAAGGCGGCAACAGTCCCATTAAGGCCATCATAGTGACTGACTTACCTGAACCAGATTCACCAACGACGGCAATGACTTCGCCTTGGGTGATTTTTAAGGACACGTCATCGACGGCGCGAAAAGCACGCGCGCCTTGACCAAAGGTGACCGAAAGGTTTTCAATATCTAACAACAGTGGCGCTTCTCTTATTAACGAGCCATTCATGGAAGTATGGGTAAGCGCTGTTTTATTTAAGGTATCAGTCATCTTAGGTCACCTGCTTCAATTTAGGATCTAGCGCATCGCGTAGGCCGTCACCGGTCAGGTTAATTGATAAAGCAGCTAAAAAAATGGCAACACCCGGCCAAATAGCGAGCCAAACATTACTTTGAATATATTGCCGCGCTGTCCCTAGCATTGCGCCCCATTCTGCATCAGGTGGTTGTACGCCAAAGCCTAAGAAACCAATCGCCCCTGCCTCTAAAATAGCAGAGGAAAAAATCATCGTCGCTTGGACGATAAGCGGTGCCATACAGTTGGGTAAAATGGTGATAAACAATAAGCGCAGCACGCCAGCCCCCATGACTTGCGAGGCAACAAAGTACTCACGTTGTAGCTCTACCATGGCGGTAGCGCGTGTCAGACGGATAAAAGGTGGCGTACAAACCAAGGCAATGGTAATAATTGTATTGGTCATAGATGGCCCTAAGATAGCCGCAATAATAATCGCCAATAGCAAGCTTGGATAAGACATTAAAATATCATTGACTAGCATCACCGCTTTGCCCCAAACCTTTGGCCAAAACGCGGCGCTAAGCCCTAACGAGACGCCGACCAACATGGCAAGGGTCGTCGCGCTAAGACCGATAAATAGGGAATAACGCGCGCCATACATCACTCGAGACAAGGTATCTCGACCGGCATCATCAGTCCCAAGCCAAAACATCTTATCACCGCCACTTAAAAATGCGGGTGGCAATTGCTCTTGACCGGTAAACAATTCATAAGGGTCGTGTGGCGCAAGGGCAGGCGCAAGTATGGCGATAATCACCATCAAGGCCAATACAATAAAACCCAGTACCGCGCCTTTATTGCGGCAAAATGTCGATAAAAATAGCTGCCAAGATGACGGCGGTGTGGCGGCCATTAGCTTAAGATCAGAGGGAAGAACAGAAGGCTTCATGAGCATTTCCTACAGTGACTAGCGCTTTGCTAATATTTAAAGTTTTAGAGTTTTAGCCTTAATAAGTATTAAGAATTTGCTAAAAGATTACTCAAAACCATGCAAACAACAATAGCCACTATTTATAATATGAGTATTTATTAATGTTAAATTAAGAGGTATGTCGAATACGCGGATTGATCAGACCATACAAAATATCAATAAATAAACTAACCAAAATCAAGGCGGTGGCGACCAATAAGATACCGTTTTGCACAATAGGATAATCACGGGTAAAGAAGCCATCGAGTAGCCAATTACCAACACCCGGCCAACTAAAGATAGTCTCAGTGATAATAGCGCCAGCAAGCAAAGTTGCCATTTGTAAGCCAATCACCGTCACCACAGTAATCAGGGCATTGCGCATAACGTGTACCAATATCACGCGGCGCGGCGATAAGCCTTTGGCTCGCGCTGTTCGCACGTAGTCCTCATCTAACACTTCTAGCATGGCCGAGCGCGTCATGCGTGCAATCATCGCGAGTGGAATGGTCGATAAGGCAATAGACGGTAGGATAAAGTGTTTCACCACGTCCCAAAATGCGCCAGGTTCTCCTGACGTCAAAGACCCTAGTAACCATGAACCATATAAAGGTTTGACGTCTAAAAACTGCGCGACAGATATCACCCCAGCGACGGGTAACAGGCCTAAATAGTGGGCGAATATACCGGTTAGGATAGGTCCCAATAGATAGATGGGCATAGAATAGCCTGCTAGCGCGCCTGACATCAAGGTGTAATCAATCCATGTACCACGGCGTAACGCGGCAAAAATACCTAAGCTAACCCCAATGACGCTGGCAATGACAATGGCGCATACCGCCAGCTCTAAGGTTGGTACAAAATGGGCAAAGAAGTCTGGTAATACGGGGGTACGGGTGCGAAAGGAGACGCCAAAATCTCCGGTCAATATGCCGGTTAAGTAATCCCAATATTGGACAATAAGAGGTTTGTCCAATCCAAGTCTTTCTAATGCACGAGCATGTAGCGCAGGATCGACCATACGTTCGCCCATCATAATCTCGACGGCATCTCCAGGTACGAGACGAATCAGAGTGAAGGTCGATAGCGTTAAGCCAAGATAAACAGGAATTAGAATGGCAATACGACGCAAAATATAAAGTAGCATGGGCTGCTCAATAGTTGTGGTTTAATGATTGGAGTGTTAGCAGTGATGAGAGTGTCCGTGACAGAATGCTTAACAAAGCGTTTAACTCATATAAATACGGCTGGAGCAGAGAGTCTGACCCAGCCGAATACAAATTAAACAATCGTGCATGTCGTACCGGACTTAATTAAGCGACGCTATTCAATCTTCACACCATCGAAGCGTATGGCACCAAGCGGACTGATTTTATAATCGACAACATTTGGTGCAGTGAATACGGTTACTACCGAATGCGCCATTGTCGTCCAAGGCAATTGCTCTTTGAATATCTGCTGAGCTTTTACGTAGTCATTAATCCGATCATCTTGATTGGTAATCTGACGAGCACTGGTTACTAAACTGTCAAAGTCTTTATTACACCAGCGCGAGTAGTTATTACCCCCGACAGCATCACAAGACAATAACGAACCAAGCCAGTTATCTGGATCCCCATTGTCGCCCGTCCAACCAGCTAAAATAACATCGGGCTCACCTTTAGCAGCACGTTTTAGATACTCGCCCCACTCATACGTCACAAGTTTGGTATCAACGCCAATTTTTGCCCAATCTGCTTGTAGCATTTCAGCCATAAGTTTGGCATTCGGGTTGTACGGGCGCTGCACTGGCATATACCAGAGATTGATGGCAAGTTTGTCCGCGCCTGCTTCTTTCATAAGCGCTTTGGCTTTTTCGACATCATAAGGTGCATCTTTAATCGATTTATCGTAACCCCACTGCGTTGGTGGCATCGGATTGGTTGCTTTAAGCCCTTCACTTTGATAAACCGCATTAATGATGGCGTCTTTGTTGATGGCCATATCTAATGCTTGACGCACTTTAAGGTCGCTAAGCTTTGGTTTTTCAACGTTATAGCCGACATAACCGACGTTGAAGCCTGGTTGATCAAGAACCGTGACCTTACCAGATTTTTTGACGGAATCAATTTCGGCAGGTTTTGGGTAAGCAGAGACATGACATTCGCCAGCTTGGACTTTTTGCGCACGAACCGCTGAATCTTTGGTGATGACAAAGACTAGATTGTCGATATGAATGTCATCTTTGTTCCAATAGTCTGGATTTTTGGTATAACGAATTTGGGCGTCTTTTTGATAGGAAGTAAAGACGAAAGGTCCGGTACCTACTGGTTTGGTGTTGATATCAGCAGCGTTACCGGCAGCCATTAATTTGTCTGCATATTCAGCAGAATCGATGTAAGCAAAAGCCATCGCTAAGTTTTGCAAAAACGGCGCATTGGTCTCACTTAGGGTGATTTTTACGGTATTTTCATCGACTTTTTCGATATTAGAGATGAGATCAGGCAACCCCATGCCGACAGAGTACGGGAACTCAGCAGGATAAGCTTTATTAAATTCAAACTCAGGATTGGTGATACGTTCTAGCGTAAAGACAACGTCGTCAGCGTTAAAATCGCGGGTTGGGGTAAAGTAATCGGTTTTACCAAATTTGACGCCTTTACGTAGATTAAAGGTATAGGTTTTGCCGTCTTCGCTAATATCCCAGCTTTCGGCTAAGGCTGGCTGAATCTCAGTGCCATCTCTTTTGAATTCTACCAAGCCATTGTAGATAGGATAAGCGCTCGCATCAAAATCAGTACCTGCCGTATACTGTGCGGGATCGAAGCCAGCAGGGCTGCCTTCTGAGCAATAAAGTAATGTTTTTGCCGCTTTAGAGTCTGAGCTGGCAGCAGAGTCATCAGTGGTTTTGTTATCGCCGCTACAGGCGCTGATACCTAAGATAACCGTCGCTAACATGGTCAATTTGAAAAGTGATTTTTGCATTATTACATCCTATGTAATTATAATTAGTTGCCAATCATCTTTATAAGTTCGTTTGCGAACCATAAATATGCTTGACGTACTTTTAATTCCCTTTAAAGCAATTGTTTATATCGTATTATTGATAAGCAGATAAAAAATGCGTCAGGTTCTATAAACCTTCAGTCAGGTTTGCAAAAAATACTGATATAAATAAGTCGTTTAAATATACTCTTTTAATCAGTGTTAATGCAAGGCATCTATAAACTAATTTTGATAGAAAAAATTTCGTTTTAATATCTTTATTGCCGAATTTATTATTCGCCATTGAATTCAGTAAGCTAGCACAGCTTATCGATTTTTTCCGTATTCTAAAAACCAGAACATAGATTGCTAATATAGGATGGTCTAAATAAGTCCTAAAGATAGCAACGAAAAAATATGAGCCGCATTTTTATACAATCAGCTTATTTTCATTTTATCGAATATAAAGTTTTAAATAGATAAGATTGTTAAAGAAAAGCAGCCATAATAAGCTGCTTATCCCATCCTAACGTATTTTATGACGCGGCTAGCTCAATATGATTATGCTTTGCCTTAATCAGATCTGCCATTCTTTCAGCAATCATAATCGTTGGCGCATTGGTATTGGCGCTTATCAAGGTCGGCATCACAGACGCATCAATGACGCGTAGTCCATTGACGCCGCGTACTTTTAATTCTAAGTCGACTACTGAATCGCTATCTGAACCCATACGGCAGGTACCAACAGGATGATAGATAGTATCTGACTTATTGCGAATATACCCGAGCATGCTGTCTTTTTCGATATAAGGGGCAGGGTAGTCTTCAGTAATATATTTGGCGATGGGCGCTTCTTGCATGATAGCCCGCGTACGCTCAGCGCCCGCCACCATATACTCTACATCTTTTGGATGTGAGAGATAATTTGGATCAATCAGCACCGCATCAGAAGGATTTGCAGAATCAAGCCTGACGGTGCCACGGCTTTCAGGGCGCAGATAGCAGCTATGACAAGAAACGGCAAAGCCGCGTCTAAGATCACGACCATGCTCAATCACGCGCGATATGACAAAATGCAACTGAGTATTTGGCCATTCTTTTGGATCATCACCGACACTAAAAAACGCGCCCGCTTCTGCATAGTTGGTAGACAGCAGGCCCGTGCCATCCTTTCTCCATTGGCGAATACTTTTGGTTAAGGTTGAAATACTTGCCATGCCAATACCGATGACATCAGTAGTATTGACCTCGTAATCAAAGACCACGTCTAAATGGTCTTGTAGGTTACCACCAACCTCAGGTGCATCGACTAAGACATCGATATCATGAGACTGCAAATGCTCAGCAGGACCAATACCCGATAACATCAGGACTTTGGGTGAGCCAAAGGTGCCACCTGATAAAATCACTTCATGGTTTGCCATCACTGTATGCTCGACGCCATCTTTTTCATAAGCGACGCCAACGGCTTGTTTGTCTTCAAAAATAACTCGGTTGGCTTGGGCATGGGTAATGACAGTCAAATTGGGTCGGCTTTGTACGGGATGTAGATAGGCGGCCGCCGCAGAGCAGCGTTGACCTTGTTTTTCGCCATGAAAATGGGTGACTTGATATAAGCCGGCGCCGTCCTGTTTTTTGCCATTGAAGTCATCATTTTGATCTAAACCATTGGCAACGGCAGCTTCTACAAATGCTTTTGATATCTCACGCGGACTCAGTAAGTCACTGACGTGCAAAGGTCCACTGTCACCATGTAGTTCATCCGCGCCATGGCTATTGTTTTCTGATTTTATAAAGTAGGGCAACACATCGTCAAATCCCCAACCTTCACAGCCTTGCTCAACCCAGCGCTCGTAATCAAGCGCACTACCACGAGTATAAATCATGGCGTTAATCGCTGATGAGCCACCCAAGCATTGCCCACGTGGTTGGAAGCCGCGCCGGTTATTGAGATGCGCTTGCGGGGTAGTATGAAAGCACCAATTGTTTAATTTCAGCGGCTTGCCTGGTACCAGAAGTATTAGACCTGCCGGGACACGAACGGCGAGGTCTTTGCCTTCACCGCCATATTCCAATAAGCAAACACTGATGTCTGGATTTTCTGTCAGTCGGCTGGCAAGCACGCAGCCTGCAGAACCGCCACCCACGATGACGTAATCAAACTTTGGATCAACTTCCATGTTATCTTCCTTATAGCATCCATGCTTATTAAAACGCGCTTATTAAAGCGAGTCTCTAAAATAGCTTCCGTCTTACAGTATCTATTATTTTGCTCAAATAATGCAATAAAAATGACCAAGTGGTATTTGGTAAAGTTATATTGTTCAAAATGTTATGAAAGATTCAACGGCCAATAAAATATAAAAATGTTCTGATATGACACTGATGGCCTATTGTGAATAAAGTAGCACTTTATACCGCGCATATTTCTGAACGGACGATAAAGCGCTTACCTTCAGGTATCTCTAACGAAAAACTGGCACCGCGTCCATCGATCACGTCTATGGTCAAATCCGTATGTTGCCAGAGTTTATGCTGCGCTTTACCCATATAAAAAGGACAACCAACCAACTCACCGATGAGCACGTCTTGGCCGCCGACTTTAAATTCACCCAATGGATAACACATGGGTGAGCTACCATCACAGCAGCCGCCTGATTGGTGAAACATCAGCTCGCCATGCTTAGATTTTAAAAGCTCGATTAGCGCTTTACAGGATTCTGTCGCCGTGACTTTCATAATTAACTCCTTTCAATTTATGAATCGCTCATTGTTATTACTGCTTTATTAAAGCAAAAATGCAACCTACCTAGCGATAGATTGCATTGATTCATTTATAAAATAACCAAAGACAGATTTAAAAGAAGCCCATCGCTTTAGGACTGTACGATACGAGCATGTTTTTGGTTTGCTGATAATGATCAAGCATCATCAGATGGTTTTCACGACCAATACCAGACTGCTTATACCCACCAAACGCTGAATGCGCAGGATAGAGGTGATAACAGTTCGTCCAAACGCGACCGGCTTTAATGCCGCGACCAAAACGATAAGCGCGAGTGCCGTTACGCGTCCAGACACCAGCACCTAGACCGTATAAGGTATCATTGGCAAGCGCCATCGCTTCTTCATCGTCTTTAAAGGTAGTGACGGCAAGCACAGGACCAAAGATTTCTTCTTGGAACACGCGCATATCATTAGTGCCTTCAAAGATGGTGGGCTGTACATAATAGCCGTTTGCCATATCGCCATCATGTTTGGCAATTTCACCGCCGACAAGGACTTTTGCCCCTTCTTTTTTACCGATATCGAGATAAGAGAGGATTTTTTCTAATTGATCTGAGCTGGCCTGAGCGCCAATCATGGTATCGGTATCGAGCGGGTTACCCATTTTGATGGCTTTAACGCGGGCGATACAGCGTTTCATAAATTCATCATAAATGCTTTCGTGCACGAGAGCGCGTGATGGGCAAGTACAGACTTCGCCTTGGTTCAGCGCAAACATCACCAAGCCTTCAACGGCTTTATCTAAGAAGTCATCGTCTTCATCCATAATATCGGCAAAGAAGATGTTTGGACTCTTACCACCGAGCTCTAGCGTTACTGGAATGATGTTTTCACTGGCGTATTGCATAATTAAGCGACCAGTAGTGGTCTCACCAGTAAAGGAAACTTTATCGATACGGGGGTTAGAAGCGATTGGCTTACCAGCTTCAACACCAAAACCGTTAACGACGTTTAGTACGCCTTTTGGTAAAATGTCCGCCGCGCCTATTAAGTCAAGCATGTACAGAACAGAAGCAGGAGTTTGCTCGGCAGGCTTGAGGACGACACAGTTACCCGCTGCAAGCGCAGGGGCAATTTTCCAAATCGCCATCAGAATAGGGAAGTTCCAAGGAATGATTTGACCGACGACACCTAGTGGCTCATGGAAATGATAGGCGACCGTGTCTTCATCAATTTGGCTAATGCCACCTTCTTGCGCGCGGATAACGCCAGCGAAGTAACGCAAATGGTCGATAGCGATCGGGATATCAGCGGCGAGGGTTTCGCGAACTGGTTTACCGTTTTCATAGCTTTCAGCGATAGCGATTGCCTCTAAATTGGCTTCGATACCGTCGGCAAGTTTGAGCAACATATTAGAGCGTTCAGTGACACTGGTTTTGCCCCAAGCGTCTTTGGCAGCATGAGCGGCATCTAGCGCGGCTTCGACATCTGCTTCTTTTGAGCGTGCGATTTGACAGAAGACTTTACCGTCGATAGGACTTGAGTTGTCAAAGTATTCACCATCGAGTGGCGCGACCCACTCACCATTGATGAAGTTGTCATATTTTTTGCGGAATTGGACGGGACTTTTTTCAGTATTGGGATAGGCGTATAACATGAACGATTCCTTGTTGTGTACTATGGTTATGTAGATAAACATACCTGGCCTTCCTGACCAAGCTATGACTCTATCGTACTGAGCTTTGGCTTTGAGCGATAATGACTTTTTATAATGATATATTTTGTATCACATAACTTTAGGTTATGTAAGCTTGGCGGGTTAAAGTGGTTCGCAAAACCGGCGTAGCTGTTATAATTGTGGACAGCTTTTCCCTCATAATTTGTACTTAAGCTCCTTTTCTTATTACTATTAACTAAATTGGTTTGGATATATGCGTCAATCTTCTGCTCTTGATATCTTAAAAACGGGTCAAAACGTGTTTTTGACTGGCTCAGCAGGTTCAGGTAAGACTTATACTCTCAATCAATATATTGATTATCTGCGCGCGCGCCGGGTACCGGTTGCTGTGACTGCCAGTACGGGTATCGCTGCCACGCACATGAACGGTACGACCATTCATAGTTGGTCGGGCATTGGTATCAAGGATGAGCTAACGGATCGCGACTTAAGCAATTTATCACGTAAGCAGTTTTTGGCAGACCGTTTAAAAGATACGGCTGTACTCATCATTGATGAGATATCAATGCTGCATGCTAAGCAGATTAATTTGGTCAGCCAAGTCCTTAAACATGTACGTAAAAATGATAAAGCATTTGGTGGTATTCAAGTCGTCGTTGCCGGTGACTTTTTCCAGCTGCCACCGATTGGCAGTAAAGGCGAGACCAACCGTGAGAAATTTGCCTTTATGTCTGAAGCTTGGCTCGATGCTAAGTTTCATATTTGCTACTTGTCTGAGCAACATCGGCAAGTCAGCGAGGCTGCGAATGGCGGACTTGATTTGGACGATATTCTCAATCAAATTCGCCGTCAAGAAGTGACGTTTGAAGCGATTGCAGCTTTAGAGGCGACCTTTGATCAAAATGTTGATATCAAACGTACCCGTCTGTATACCCATAATCTCAACGTTAATAGCATCAATGATAAAGAGCTTGCCGCGTTAGATGGCGAAATGATGCGTTTTACCGCCACATCTACGGGCGACACTAAACTGGTTGAGACGCTAAAAAAGACCGTCCGTACCCAAGATGATTTGGTATTAAAAGTCGGTGCCAAGGTAATGTTTATTAAAAACAATACCGAGCTTGGTGTCTCTAATGGCACAATGGGCGAGCTGATAGGCTTTGCCGCGGTTAAAATTGATGACAGTAAAGACAACAGTGATGATTTAATTGAAGATGATGACAGTGCTGAAAGTGATACTGATAAGAATATAAAAGGCAAAAGTAAAAAGACTACCAAAGACAAAGATAAACCAAAAGTTAAAAAACCAAGCACGCAAAAAATGCCTGTGGTTAGGCTAAATTCTGGTCGTGAAGTCATCGCTGAACCGGAAGAATGGATTATCGAAGATGAGACTGGTGACGTGCTGGCAAGCTATGAGCAAGTGCCATTATGCTTAGCTTGGGCGATTACCATTCATAAATCGCAAGGTATGACCCTTGATGCAGCGGAGATTGATTTGTCACGTACCTTTGAGTTGGGTCAAGGTTATGTGGCATTGTCACGACTAAAGTCGCTGGCAGGTCTACAGCTGCTCGGTATGAATGACATGAGCCTGCAACTCGATCCGTTAGCACGCGGCGCGGACAAACGCTTTTTAGCATTGTCTGATGAGGCTGATGCCAATTATGCCATGCTCGATGAAGAAAGCATGACGCAGGCGCATGAAAAATTTATTTTAAAGTCAGGCGGAACTTTGAGCAAGTCGGTGATTGATGCCTATGCCAACCTGCAGAAAAAACGCCGTGAGCAGCAGCAAGCGCAAATAGATAAAAAACAAACACTTGGCAATCAAGTCTCTGATAAGTCGGACAGCACCTTGCTCGCAACCCGAATTTTATTGGAAGAAAGCTTATCTATTGCAGAAATATCGCAAGCGCGTCAGCTGTCGCAATCGACCATTATGCGCCATATTGGCGATCTAAAATCTCAAGACCCAAGCCTTGCCTGTGATCATCTGCGTCCCGATGCTGAGGTGATGACAGGAGTGGGTAATGCCTATGTGGCGATTAAAGTCGCTAACAATCCAAATGACTTTAATGATGATGGCAGTATTAAGCTGCGCCCAATCTTTGACCATCTTAAGCAAACGATTGACTATAATACCATTCGTTTGGCATTGATTTTTATTACACCATAGCACCAAGTCAGTGAGAAAAATCTCTAAATAAATACTGTCACCACGCTGATAATGTTCAATGTAGCGCGCCACTCTTTTTTATATCCCTTTATAGCGATACTTTTTATAGCGATGCTTTGTTATGCCCAATGTTATACCCGACGTTATGCCTGATTTTTCTAGCGCCACCTATCAATTGGACGCGATTTCGCAAGCAGCAACACTTTTGCACGCGACTGGCGAGCACACACGGCCACTGAGAGTGGCTATCAATGGTTTTGGTCGTATAGGGCGCAATGTACTGCGTGCCTTGCTAGAGCGCTTTGAGGTGTTAGGGCGCGCTATTCATGTGGTGGCGATTAATGATTTGGCACCGGCTGATATTCTGCTGCATCTATTAAAATTTGATAGTACGCACGGTCGTTTAAGCCGACTTGGTGTCAGCGCTGATATTGTAATTGGTGAAGTTGATACTGATAAAAATGATAGCAATACCACTATTAACAAAGACACTCAGCTGTGTCTGACTAAAAACAACTTAATGTACTGCATTAAAATGCTCTCGGAATCTGACCCAAAAAACTTACCGTGGCATGAATTAGGCGTCGATGTGGTGCTAGAGTGTACCGGACATTTTCGCTCTTATGAACAAGCGCAATTGCATATCGAAGCTGGCGCGCAGCAAGTCATCATTGGTGCAGCGCCCTTTGATGATGTCGATGCTTGTATCGTTATGGGCGTCAATACTGACGAGCTAACGCGTGCGCTACCGATTATATCGAGCGTTTCTTGTACCACGCAGGCATTGGTGCCGCTGATTGATAGCCTTGATAAAGTGTTTGGCGTCAAGTCAGCGATGATGACTGAGATTCATGCCGTGACTGCGGATCAGACCGTACTAGATCAAGCACATCGCGACCCAAGGCGTGCGCGTGCGTCTGGCCATAATATCATTCCAACCACCTCCAGTAGTATCGCAGCGACTGAACGGGTATTGCCAGCGATGATAGGCAAGATAAATGGTCACTCGATACGTGTGCCCACTATCGACGTGGCTGCGATTGATGTTACTTTTGTCTTTGATACAGCTGGCATCAGTATAGAAGCGATTCGTGAGGTGCTTAAAGCTGCTAGTAAAGGTTATTTGCTTGATATCATGGCTTATACTGATGAACCCTTGGTCTCAAGTGACTTTATCCATCAAACGGAGTCACTCATTATCGATGGACAACAGCTTATGCACGTAGGCGACCAGTATAAAGTCTTTGCTTGGTATGATAATGAATGGGGCTATGCTAATAGGCTGCTTGATATGTGCTTACACTTAGCTTCAGGTAAATAAAATAGCTTTGAGTAAATAGTTTAAGGTCAAAAGCTGAGTAAGGCGTTTTGAGCAAACGGTAAGTCATTGATTTAAAAACATCTGCGAATTAATTTCATTTTTTTAATATGAACCGCTTGCATTATCTAATGATATCTATATAATGATGCACCAATGGAGACGTGGCAGAGCGGTTGAATGCACCGGTCTTGAAAACCGACAAGGGTTAATAGCCCTTCGAGAGTTCGAATCTCTCCGTCTCCGCCAAATTCGGAAAAAGCCCTAATCAGTAATTGATTGGGGCTTTTTTTATGCAATGTTTTTACAGGTTTTATAACCGTCGGCTTATTTCGTTAGCAGCTCATCAAACTCAATTTCTTGCCCATCCACTAACACTATCTTACCTTTACTAATCTCAATGCTTATCCCTGTATTATTTTTAATCGCACGCATGACATTGATGTCTTCAATACTGCTTTCAATGATTATTTTGCCAGATTGTTCCGGCTCGATTGGTGGTTTGAACTGAGTTAACGGCACATTAAAGCTTTTACTTTTAGTCAAATGCTCTTCTTTCATGGTGAGCTTGCCTTTAAAGCTTTTAATCGCTACTTTACCGTGGTTTGAGAGCATAAACGGTAGCTTCACTTGATTTAAGCTATCACTATCACTGGTTTTGACAGGTAGCAAAGCAACAGGGTAATTCTGCGCCTTAGCAGTATCTAATTGTGGACTGGTTACAATCGGGCTTTTTTTGCCGGTTGGATTATTTGGATGTAGGCGCTCATACTCACGCTGTTGGATAAGTGCTTGCTTAATGGTGATACGGGGCATTGCTCCCGATTCATAAGCCCCGCTGAGCTTCATACGCAGCATATAGCGGCTTAGCAGCTGTCTATCACCTTCAGGCAAACGCTCAAACGTATCGCCCAGCTTTTTTTGCCATTGGTCAGAGTTGGTCGGTATGGTCTGCTTGCTTGGATCCGCTGGCGGCTGTGAGCAGCCATTGATAACAGGTAGCATCGCCAAAGTAAATGCCAATAACATGGCTTTTCTTGTATGGCGTGCACGTTTATATAAACCAATCATCATATGCCTCCTTCTCAACCCATATAAATACTAATAACTTTTATACCAATATAGCGCCTATGATAATTTTGTATGTTTGTTTATCGCTAATAGCTACTTGACGTTATTAGGTCCATTGAGGAGGGTATATCTTAAATAGCAAATTAAGTAATAAAAAAAAGACTAAGCGCTATTAAGCAAACTTAGTCTTTTTATTCTGTATGTATGATCAGCCAACCATTAGCGTTACTATTTATCTTGCAATTCAGACAACGGGTGAGTAGTGTTATTATTATGAGTCACTACAATCGCCTCATCAATAATACGTTGGCTGACACCGCGCTTACGCAGACTTTCGATAAAAACTTCATCATGAGCTAGAGTATAATCCTGATGATCGCGATCCAGTCCTTGACGAATATAAAGACGAATTAGTCCTTGAATACGTTTAAAGCCCAACTCTGACGAGGTAGACTCTAATAATCTAATCATCTCTTCAGACAAGCGAATACTGATCGGACGCGTGATTTTTTGCGGGTGATCAGAGAACTTATTTTTTATGCGCACAGGTATCATAATAAACCATTACTTTTAGTGAGTAGGAGTAAAGCACTCAGGGAAAAACTGACTCAGTCATAGCTAACCTTACCATACAACAAAAGCCGCTAAAAGAACACCATGGCCGTATTAATATTGTGCGGCCTTAGACCGATGCGATTAGTGGCTAAAAGCTACGACCATAAAAAAACCTCCATCAGATAAGTGATGAAGGTCTTTTATAATATGGCTCTCCAACCTGGGCTCGAACCAGGGACACACGGATTAACAGTCCGTTGCTCTACCAACTGAGCTATTGGAGAATAAGTTGTTTATAACGGTTACTATCGCAAGTTTTACAAAGGCTTTGGTGAGCGCGATTGCTTGTCTTGTTTGCGTTATGTGGGGCACATTTTAGCCAAGTAGTTACGGACTGTCAACCTTATTAGACGATAAATTATAAATATAATCAAAATCTATAGAAAGTTGAGCATAATTACTTTTAAAGTAGATGCTTTATTGAATGTTTTTATAAACAACCCTAATGCAATACATCTAGAATATATAAAAAATCAAATTGTGATAAAGATTGTAAAGCTTCACTCTTTTAGCCGGTTTAATTAAACCATCTCATTGAAAATAAATAAAATTTTTGCATTGCTTTAAACCTTAAAAACGCTATTTCAAGCACTGATATAAACCTATAAAATAGCCAGCCGAGCGTTTCTTTAGTGTTTTGGCTTTAATTGGCTGTTTTTTAACTTTATTTGCTATCAAGCAACACGTTTTAACCAATGTTTTAACTGATATAGGTACCTTCAATATGAGTCCAACCACGATTGCTTACGGTTACCTTGCTATCGCTATTGTTTGTGAGGTGATTGGCACCACTTTTTTAGTCAAGTCAGAGCAGTTTACGCGCTTTATTCCCACGCTTATTATGACGGTGCTTTATGCAATTTCGTTCTATTTATTAACCCAAACCATAAAAACTATACCCATCGGTATTGCTTATGCGTTATGGGGCGGGCTCGGTATCGTGTTGACCTCATTGGTGGGGCTGTTCTTCTTTAAGCAAACGCTTGATACCGCTGCCGTGGTTGGTATTGCGATGATTGTTGGCGGTGTGGTGGTGATGAACTTGTTGTCTGATTCGGTGGCGCATTAATCATTGATCATACAATATGAGAGCGTGCGCACGACTTAAAAGCAAAAAACATCTATAACTCACAATTTAAAAGATAAAACGTCAAAGATAAAAACGGTGACATATTGACCACATTAAAGTATATCGCTCATTACTCTGAGCAGATTCAAAGCCAAGCGGCGACTCTTATTAGTAGTGGCAGATTGGGCGATTATTTGGATAAGAATTATCCTGATCGCCATCAAATACAAAGCGATAAAGCGCTGTATCATTATATTAACGACATCAAAAATCAGTATATGCGTAAAAGTAGCCCGCTGTCGCAAGTGACTTATAATAGTAAACTTGCTGTGCTCAAACATGCACTTGGCATACATACTTATCAATCACGCGTGCAAGGCAGTAAGCTGAAATCGCACAATAGCATCACGGTGGCAAGCCTATTTAAGGAAGCACCGCCTGAGTTTTTGCGTATGATCGTGGTGCATGAGCTGGCACATTTTAAGGAGCAAGAACATAACAAGGCCTTTTATCAGCTATGCTGTCATATGGAACCTGATTATCATCAGTTTGAGCTTGATACCCGTTTGTGGTTGCATTGGCGTGAGCGCTAATCTATCTTGGTGACATAAAATTTATCCAACTGTTTGAACGCTAGGCCAAAATAATGGGGCTGACTATGATGAATCAAATCGCTTTTTTAAGGTTAAGGTAGTCTATGAATGAGTCAGCGCAGCAAGGTATGGCTGAGGGTAAAAAAGCGTGGCTCATTCCTGTGTTATGTCTCATCGCTGGTGGTGGATTGATCGGTATTTCTACCAATCTAGCAAAGTTTGCCGGCGAAGTAGGTCTGACGCCGCTAGCATTTCTGTTTTGGTCCATTACTGGCGCGGCGTTTATTTTATTTAGTTATGCATTTCTACGTCATGAGCTGCCGCCTTTAAGTAAAGCAACGCTGAGCTATTATTTGGTTGCCGCATTAGTCAGTGTGGCAGGCTCCAATCTAATCTTTTTCTCCGCTATTCCACATGTTGGCGCAGGTTTTGTCGCGCTGATTATTTCGCTGCCGCCGCTCCTGACGTATCTGGCAGCCATCATCTTAAAAGTAGAGCGCTTTACTAAGCTGCGCGCACTTGGCGTGTTCGCTGCACTTGCTGGAGTAGGGGTACTAGCGGCGCGTAAATTTTCCACGCCTGATGCCAGTGTCTTTTGGATTGGTCTTGCGCTTTTTGGCCCGGTACTGCTGGCGATTGGCAATATTTATCGCACCTTATATTGGCCAAATAATCTTTCGCCAAGCGCGCTTGCACCCGGTATGCTCATAGCGGCCTCAATGCTCCTGGGCTTAGTCAGTATCATGCCGCACTTTTCACTGGCAGTGCCGCCGACAGAGATATTACCGTTAGGGTTGATTGTGGTGCAGGCATTCGTTTTTTCTGGTCAGTTCTTACTATTATTCTTACTACAAAAAACGGGCGGCCCAGTGCTACTCAGCTTATTAGGTTCGGTCGGAGCGGTCGTTGGTGTACCTGTTGCCATTTTCTTGCAAGGGGAGAGTCCGCCAGAAGGGCTGTTTTTAGGCGCTTCATTGATAGCGCTAGGTGTCGTATTAGTCACATATGGCGGAGTAAAAATGGCGACATCTATACCAGATAAACGCTAAGATAGTGATATATTAACTAACTTATGTTGGTATTATTAACCACTTATAAAGGTTCTCAGTCTCTTCATTTGCTTTCAAAGCTTTTTACCTGCAAACGTAATGTTCAATAGGTGACATATGGATGTGTTTTCATATTGGCAAGGGTTTTATAACGACCCTTGGTTTTGGCAGTTCCCCATGGCGACGCTTGCAATCAGCACGGTAGCCTTTCTAGCAGTCGCTATTCCGTGGACAATAGTTGCTTGGCGCGACCCCATATCCTTGCGTAAGTATAAGATTCAACAAAAACCGTTTGAGATGAAACAGTTTTTATTACCTTCTATCGGTCGCATCATTGTTAATAACATTGTTTTAGCCGCACTATTGGTGCTGGCTTGGCCGCTATTAGAGCTGACCGGCGTTCATAATGGTGAGATGCCGGTTTGGTATATTATCATCGCCCAGTTGATTTTTTTCGTGCTGCTTGATGATTTTTTATACTATTGTATGCACCGTTATATGCATGAAAATAAATGGCTGCTAAGAAATATCCATAGTGTGCACCACCGCATTCGTAATACTTGCGGTATCAATGGCAATTATATGCATTGGGTTGAGTATTCATTGACGGCGTCGCTGACGTTAGTGGGTCCAATCATTCTAGGGACGCATATCTATGTGGTCTGGATGTGGGTGATTCTACGTCAAATCGAGGGCGCGGATGGGCATATTGGCTACGATATTCCGTGGAATCCCGCGCATTTATTACCTGTGTACGAAGGCCCTGTTTATCATGACTTTCATCATGCCAAATTTAAAGGCAATTATGCGGGGTTTTTACCTTACTTGGATAAATACTTGGGCAAGACCCATATCCCCGCTTATCTTAGCTATCTTAAAGGTAAGAAAAATGGTTTAACGCCGCTAGAAATTGAGCAAAACGAGTTAGCCGCTAAAAAACGCAAAAAGCAGATAAACCGTTGAGTTTTTGGTTTTCAGAAATTATGTTTAAATATTAGTAGTCTTTACCATACGATTGAGCATGGCTGCTAAGCGCGCATTGTTATCGGTGATATATTTATCGCCAAGCGCAATTATCTCAGCCGCTGATTGTACCGTTTTGGGATAGGTGACAAGCCCTTTTTGGATGGCGTTGTTGCCATTTGCTACCATCTTAACAATGCTTTCTTTAGTCACCTCAAAATGACATTGCCAGGCCATGACCCAAGTACCGAGCGCTTTATGCCGCGGCGTTTGATAAAGAAAGCCTTGATTGGGCCATGCTGCTGACGTCGCTAAAGGAATCGCTCCTTGTGGATATTTAAAACCATCGCCATGCCAATGAAAGACGGTAAAGGGCTGTTTTGGCAAGTCTTGTAATAAAGGATGCGCTTGAGCGTCTTTAGTCAACTGAATAGGTAGCCAGCCGATTTCTTTTACGCGCGCTGGCTGCACGTTGGCGCCCAAACAATGCGCAATAAGCTGGGCGCCTAAACACACACCAATCACTGTTTTCCCGCTGTCTATACTTTGTTTAATCAGCCGTTTTTCATCTATCAACCAAGGATGGTCGTCCTCATCATGGACACTCATTGGCCCGCCCATTACGATTAACCAATCAAAACTGTCGCGCGCTGGTAAGGCGTCTTGATTATAAGAGCGGTTGTAGGTAATCGTATGCTGATGATTATTTGCCCAGTGCTTAATATAACTGAGGTCTTCGTAATCTGTATGAAATAAGGCGTGAATGCGTAAAGTCATGTGATAGTCTTTATTAAAAAGTTATGTTTTTATGATATTAAAAATCTACAAGGTATGAGATATCTTAGATAGTGGCGTTTCTATTTAGAAACGCCTGATTTTCTTAAGTGCTTCATTATAAAGCTTAAAATTAAGTATTCTAATAATAACCTAATATTGTGATAGAAAAGGCTTGCAAAGTTTTAAAAACTTGCTAAAATGCATGACCTAAATAGGCGTATAGCTCAGTTGGTTAGAGCGCTACCTTGACATGGTAGAGGTCAGCAGTTCGAGTCTGCTTATGCCTACCAAATTTAGAAAGCCCCAGTTTAACGACTGGGGCTTTTTTTGTCTATAAAATATAGGCTGTAGCAGAAAATCTCTGCTCGTATCACTCTATATTCATAATTCTTTAATCAGCTCTGAATGACTCAAAAAAAGAGGCAGTGACCAATACAGTGGTTTTGAATGGGGTATTTAAAGGGTATACATTGCTCGATGTAAAAAAACGGCGGTCATACATAGAGCACAACCACCGCAGGTAAAGTATTTTTATAATAGAATAGCTAGAACCTAAACAGCAGGCTTAAATTTTCTGCGGTAGATACTGCGTATCACAGGCATAAAGACCATTAAAATAGCCAATAACCATAGTACGACAGTAATAGGACTGCTCCATAGAATACTCAGCTCCCCTTGAGAAATAGACAAGGCGCGTCTTAAATTAGATTCCATTAGCTCACCCAATACATAGCCCAAAATAAGCGCTGACAACGGGAAGTTTAATTTACGTAAGAAATAACCGAAGATACCAAGCGCTACCATAAATACCAAGTCAAAGGTTGTGCTATGGATTGAATATACCCCAACGAAGCTGACGGCAGCGATGCCTGGTATTAATATATAATTTGGCACATCAAGTAATTTGGCAAACAAACCAACCAAGGGTATGTTCATAATTAACAAAATGACGTTACAGATAAACAAAGAGGCGATAAGACCCCAAACGATATCTGGCTGCTCAGTAAATAACTGCGGACCTGGTGTAATGTTATATAAAGTTAGGGCACCCATCATGACCGCTGTTGTACCAGAACCTGGTACGCCTAACGTCAGCATTGGCACAAATGATCCACAAGCTGAGGCATTATTTGCCGCCTCTGGTGACGCGACGCCACGAAGATCACCGTCACCGAAGGTACCGGTATCACCAGCGATTTTACGTTCACTGGCATAGGTCATGGCACTGGCAATGGTAGCCCCTGCACCTGGTAAAATACCAACCACAAAGCCCATTAGGCCACTACGTATCATAGCGCCTAGTGTAAAAGTAAACTCTTTAAAATTTAATAAACTGCGCTTACCTTGTTCAATGACCTTGTGACCAGTAGTAGTTTTTTCGAGCAAGATTAAGATCTCACTCACACTAAAGAAACCAATAACAATGGTGGTAAATTGAATACCATCAGACAAGTTGACAGAATCAAAGGTAAAGCGGTAAATACCAGTCACGGCATCGACACCGACCGTTGCTAGACCAAGACCAATTAACGCGGCAATGCCCGTTTTAACAGGTTGATCACCCACCAAACCGCTTAGGCAGGTAATCGCAAATACCATCAATACAAAGTATTCAGCGGGTCCGAATGAGATTGCCCACTTGGCTAATAAAGGGGCAAATAGTACCACACCGATTGTCGCGATAGTGGCGCCAACAAAAGAGCTAACAGCCGATAAAGACAAGGCAATACCAGCCTTGCCTTGCTTTGCCAGTGGATAACCATCCAAAGTCGTCATAATAGCACCGGCATCACCGGGTACATTAATGAGAATGGCAGAAATACGACCACCGTATTCACAGCCAAGGTAAACGGCTGCAAGCAGAATGAGCGCGCTCTCTGGTGGTAAGCCAAGTGCAAAGGCGAAAGGCAGCAATATTGCCACACCGTTGATCGGACCAAGACCCGGCAACATGCCCACAATCGTACCTAAAAAAGCACCGATCAGTGCAATCAGTAAGTTCTTTGGGGTGGATGCGATAGCAAAGCCATGCATCAAAAAATCGAAAGTATCCATATTGGCTATCCTATTATCCCTGACAACAATCCGAGTGGTAATTTGACATCTAAAAATATGTCAAATAAGACATATAGGCCAATACTGATTAAAACTGAGAAGACAAGACTTTTGAGCGGATTACCTGCAAACAGCAAACCTACTGCAAAAGACATTATGATAGTAGAAAGAATAAAGCCTAAGTCTTCAAAAATAAGACCGTAGACTAATAAAGCGAGTGCACAAAGCACTAGATTTTTGATGATTGGTTTAGTAAGCCCCAGTTCAATAGGCTTAGTAAAACGTGCTGGACGAAAAGCGACCACTAAAGCGCCAAATGCCAGCAATGAAAAGATTAAAATAGGGTAAGGACGAGGACCAATCGGATCATAAGCAATAGGGGCTACATAACCGATCGCTAAGTATATTAAGAATAAACTAACCAGGGCCATTATCCCAGAAAACAGACGTTCCATTGTCATAAGGAGACTCCTTGAATTTTGGGGCAAAAAGGCTGACATATTCATCTTTTGTCAGCCTTTTAAAAGTACGATAAAGCTTTAATAGTCAATCAATTAAATAATTGAGTCTTAATATTGCTATTTTGCTTCAGCTTCAACAAGACCATATTCAGCAGACAATTCACGTAACTCACCCGTCTGCTTATAAACGTATGCTTGTAGCTCTTCGCCAGTCATAGCAAATGGTAGTAATTCTTGCTGCTCACGTATCTCAGCGAATTTTGGATCAGCAAGCATTTTATCAAAGGCCTGTTTCCACCAATTATAAGCGCTAGGGCTAACGTCTGGTCCCATATAGAAGCCACGGACAACTGGCCAAGTTACATCGTAGCCTTGCTCTTTTGCAGTAGGAATATCGGCCATAGAGCCACCCAACCTTTCATCTGCAAATACGGCTAGTACACGCAGCTTACCAGCAGTGGCTTGTGGCATAATCTCAGCAATACCCGCACTAACGGCTGTAATATGATTGCCCATTACCGCTGTTATGGCCTCACCGCCACCTTCCATCGCAACATAAGTCATATCACTAGGATTGACGCCAACTGCTTTGGCTAAGATAGCGGTTTGCATCCAATCTTGACCACCAACACTACCGCCAGCACCAAAGCTGATAGCTTTAGGGTTCTTTTTGAGCTCAGCTACCAAGCCTGCTAGATCTTTAATCGGTGAATCAGCATTGACGGCGACTGCGCCATAATCAGTACCGACACCCGCCAGCCATTTCACATCTTTTTCAGTGAATTTACCAAATTTACCCTGCGATAAATTGAGGATAGAACCAGTGGAGAACGCAATAATGGCATTGCCGTTAGCGCGATCATTAGCAACAATCTTGTTATAAGCAACAGCACCTACGCCACCTGGCATATAGGTAACCCGCATAGGATCTTTTAGGATACCCGTCTCTTTTAAGCCCGCCTGAGCAAGCTTACAAGTCAAGTCAAAGCCGCCGCCTGGTTTGGCAGGTGCAATACATTCCGGACGTGAAGGTGCGGTTAGCTCACTTGAGCCGTCTGCGGCAGTCGCATCTGTACTGGCAGTTTCGTTTGGCTTGTTACAAGCGGTCAAAGATAGGATAGACAGGCCAAGAGCCAGATAAGATAACTTTTTCACACGACACTCCTTGTGTGTATTTTCACAGTAAAAATTCAAGAGGATTTTGATCAAAATAAATAGAGTTATTACAGGTCAAGCTACGACCTCATTAACGAGGTTACTAAACTTCGTCAAAATATGTTTTTTTGTCACTATGTAAAAGTAACAGAATATTTTGTAAATGACAAGAAACATATGTATGTATATATGAATTTTATAGTAATATATTGACTCAAAGATTAATTATTGGTCTTCTTTTATCAATGTGAAAGATAAAAGAAAATATCCTAATTTTCATTAACGGAGATGGTTTTGTTAATGAAAACAAGTAAATATGGAAAGGTATCGGCGGTATAAAATATCCAAATATACTGAGAGTCACATTGATATCAGTATCATTATGATGCTGTGATAAAGATTTAAGTAGTTATGTATTTAGTGGGAAGAATAGATATTTTGGGATCAAGCTATAGCAAGCAGGTGTAAAAATATTAAAAAACCACGGTATATTTTACTTATGAGCCGTTAAAAAATGAACTGGATAATTAGAATTGCGAGTATTCCAATACCAATATCTAAGGGCACAGCCCTGAATAAGAGCGCATTAAAAAGCTTGCCTTTGTCTATAACGACTTGAGAGGCGCCTAACATCAGACTACCTCCTGATGAGAAAGGGGATAGTGATGAGCTTTGTGCTCCCACAACGATACAGGTAAATAGTAATAAAGGGCTTAGTCCAGAGGCAACGGCTAGAGGCAGCACCATAGGAAATAAGGTAGGAGCGACTACCCCGAGTGTACTGGCAAATATCGACATAATGGCGCTAATAACAAAGACTAAAATCGGTATCATCCAGATGGGTACGTTGGTACTTAGCCATTCTGTCAGCTCATAAATAACGCCTATTTCCACTCCGAGGCTGATTAACATACCGACACCACAAATCATAATGAGGGTATTCCAAGGTATTAAAGCAATCACTGCTTTTTCATCGCCTAGCTTCAAAAATAAGCTCACTAAAGCAAAAAAAATGGCGATAAAACCAATGTCAATCCGAGCGTTCAAAAATTGAACCGCTGATACTTGTGGCATGAGTAGATTTAAAATGGGCACAATAAGTACAATAGCCATCATAATAAAAATCAGTATAAGAGATTGTTTTTGCTTACTATCAAAGGGTTCTGGTACGGTCGTTTGAATCGCGATTTTGCTGTTTTTGGCATTGATCAAGCTGTAACCGCCCAATACAATCACAGGCATTAAAAAAGTAACAGCGAAGATTCCCAATACATAAGTAAAAGTATTATCATTTGCGACGCCTGCGCCGCGCATAAGCTCTCTAAAAATAACACCGCTTTGTGAGGTGATAAAGTTAGCGCCAGCTAAAGCACCATAGTTAACCGATAAAGTAGCAATGACAAGATTCAAGTTAGTGCGTTTAGACAACAGCAAGATCATCGGTGCCATAGTAGCTAAGACTGTATAATAACCAGCCCCTAAGCCTGCAATAATCGTGGCCACAAAGAAAATAATTAACGGTAAGAATGCGGGAAAGTGACGGCACTTATAGATTAAATGATTGGATAGCTTTTCTAAAGCACCATTAGCTAAAGGAAAATTGTAGAAAAGAGTCACGGCAAAAATAACGAAGAAAATCTTGATAGGCCATAGCTCAATAATTTCATATGACTTCAGCCCCATACCAAAACAACCGATAAGGTATGAAAAGGCAATAGCAAATAGGCCAATATTGATTTTAGTGATATAGCCCAAAATGATACATATTACGATGGCGGCTAGAATATAAAGAGTCACGACTACCCCTTGACCTGAACTGTATGAATTCTATAAAAAACCATAGCAGTTTTTACAGAGTAAAGAGCATTACGCTAATATTGACGGATAGCTTTCTAGATTAGAAGCTTATCTAAGCTTTAAAAGTGTATCTGATTGAGTAGAATGATAGCAAAAAAGATGACGTTAATTAGATAAAATTGACCACCAGTACATAGGTGAATATTAATATTAAAGTGATTCGGTATGTCCTGATTTTTACAGTAATAGCAACGCTTGACGAGATTGAGACAATTAATAAAAACCTTTCCATTGTGGTGAAAAAAAATGTTAAATAATTTTAAAGATTTCAAAATCCCACGCTATGAGCAAGTGCGTTGGAACATACAGACGTTATTGACAGAGAGTAAATGGGATGAAAGTACGCCTTTACCTACGGAACAGGAGTTTGCAGATAAATATGAGGTATCGGTAGGAACTGTTCGTAAAGCTGTCGAAAAATTAGTAGAAGAGGGGGTTTTAATAAAGCAGCAAGGCAAAGGCACTTTTTTAAAGCGTCCAGATTTTGAAAGCTCATTATTAAGATTTTTTAAGTTCCGTGATAAAGACGCTTGCTATGACACACCGACGGGCGTAGTCAAAAAAATCATGGTAATAGATGGTATTGATGATATTAATGAAAAACTAAATATAGGTAAAAACGAAGCTTTAATTTATATAGAACGTATGCGTATGGTTGAAGATAAAGTCTTGTTGAGTGAAAGGATTTGGTTACCTAAGAGTCGTTACGAAGCCTTTGCAACCTTAGACACTGAAGATTTTGAGAATCTTCTCTATCCGTTTTACTATAAAAAGTGTGGCCAGTTTGTGTCGTCTGCCATAGAGATACTGTTTTTTATAACCGATCACAGTGACCCTTATTTAGGCAATGCTGAGCAAGAAAGCTTGGTTAAGGTATGCCGTATCGCTAAAAATCTAGAAGGCGATCCTATCGAATATAGAGAATCCTATGGGCTAGCAGAGAAGTTCAGTTATAAAATTAATATTATTTGATGGTCGCGGCGTGTCATCGGTTAAGCTAAGCGACATAAGATAGCAGGCAGTAAGTAAGGGTCCTACTTTAGCGACTGCAAAGCAGTTAGGTATAGCAAGGTAGACCTTATGTTATGGGCAAAATAAGGCCAAGCAAGGCAGTCTTGTCAGCACTAAGCAATATAATCCTAAGATCATAGTAGCGGCCAACAAAGTAAGTTTCTAGAGTGCGTGGGCTATATACTCTATGCCATTCTTAATACATACGTAGAGCTCCACGTTCAGCAAGCATTTATATCTATTGTACTTTCAGGGTTTTTGTATCTAATTAGGTATCTATATCAAATCAATGGTGTATTAGAACAACACATTGACGTTTCTTATTATCATTACTATGCCACTGATGACCATTAGAATGAGCAGCATTATCCTAAACTGACTAATACTCATTCCCGCCAAAAAGCGTTTACCAATGACATTGCCAACAACGGCACCTAGCCCTAATACCAGACCATATATCCAAAGCTTGGCAGTGATTACGCCAAAAAAACTGTAGCTAGCTATTTGTACAATACCTACAAAAAAAGAATTAGCGGTTTTAGTGGCAATAAGGTTTTCTTTTTCTAGTCCGGCATTCATATAAAAAGGGTTAAGGATAGGACCGAGACCACCCACCAATGTACTCATAAACGCAACGACAAAGCCCAAAGGAATAAAGCCTGCTTTTGGCATATCAAACGTTTTATTTACCTTACCAAACTTATATTGGAAAATAGTAGACACTAAAAATACGCCAACCAATAACTGAATCCAGTTTGCATCTAAACGACTAAAAACTAATGCTGCTAGCCACGCGCCTACGATGGCGCTTGGTACATAGTATTTGGTTAATGACCAATCAATATCATTCCAGAATAGATACAGCCGCGAAGCATTACTAATGAAGGTAGCCAAATTGATCACAGGTGGTGCAACTGCTGGTCCTATCATCCAAGAGGTGGTCGGTATCAGTAGCATAGCACCGCCACCACCCGATATAGTAGAAATGATAAAAGCAACCATGCCAGCAGTAAACAAGCCTACTAAGTGCCAATTCGGGATGGCTTGTAATAGATCTAAAACAAGGGACACTATAAAGTCCTATTTCATAAATTATATCAAGTAATGATTTTTCCCATAATCAATACATAGCTCATAAAAGGCTTGAAATGGCGGTAGGATGTATTTATTCGCCCGTTTAAAGACACCAGTTTGTCTGTTCAAAGAAGGGTAAAGTAATGCTATCCAGGCCAGCTCTGGTTTAGTAGAAAAAAAAGAGTTTTGGTAAGGTGGTGATGCTAAGATCATACCGCAATAATGAAAACAGTGAAGCAATATTTTCTACCGTGTATCGAGTGACCCCTGCGTCAAATCCGTACAGCTAAACTTGGGAGATTTTAGTTACGCAGCCTGACAATAAAGTCAAATCACATCTGTCTTTAAAACAGACTGTTATAAGAGGTTCCATTAGATCAGTCTATTAGTAGGTTTAAAGGGTGAAATGACTGGTTTCCTTGGGATCTACCCTAACTGAACCACTAAAAACTGACTTTTTCTATCTAAAATTATTTGTCATAACGCTTTTTATAGGAACACTAGAATTATTAAAATGTTTAATTCTAGATGGTAAGTTATGCATTTTGCCTATCTAGAAATTACAGATATTTAATATTTATTTTTTTAGTAAAAGTTACTGGTGGACGGTTTTCTTTAAAACGCAGCAAACGCAAAGCATTAAGCGTGACTAGCACCGTTGCGCCAGTATCAGACAACACCGCGATCCATAAACTAGTGATTCCTAGTACAGTAGTAATTAGAAACACTGCTTTTAGGCCCAGCGCAAAAATCACATTTTGATGAATGTTAGAGAGCGTCGCTCGTGACAGTGCAATCAAATGAGCGACGTCGGCCACGCGACTTTTCAATAGTGCAACATCAGCCGTTTCAATGGCTACATCAGTACCACCGCCCATCGCGATGCCAACATCTGCCGTTGCTAGCGCTGGCGCATCATTAATACCATCACCAATCATCGCTATTTTATTATTGTCTTTCATCTCATTGAGCAAGCGCAGTTTATCTTCGGGTAACAGCTCAGCTTCCCATTCTATGTCTAAATGATTGGCAAGCGCTTGAGCGGTTAGGCAGTTGTCGCCTGTCAGCATAATGGCGCGAACACCCATTGCTTTGAGCTGAGCCACACCTTCTTTGGCATCGTCTCGCAGCTCATCTCGTAGTGCCACTATTCCAAACACTTCACTCCGTAGGTATGACCCAAGCTCAAGCGGAAGAAGGTCATGACTGCATTGTTGAGATCATAGATTACACTGCGCTGCCGCGCGCCGTTATGGATGCGCGAACCGACGGATTCTGCAAAATTATCATCGATAAAGATACGCAAGAGCTACTGGGCGCGCATGTCCTCGGCTCTTACTCTGTCGATGTGATTCAGGTTGCAGCCACTTGTCTGGCGGCTAAAATGAAAATTAACGAAATAGCTAATTTAGAATTGGCATTTCCGACGTTTACAGAAGCCTTGGGTATGGCGGCTCAACGCATCTGTAGAGATTTACGTGTAGAGAATAAAGAAATTAAAGAATAACTATTTATTTACTTTTCTATAGCAATAATAGCGATACTCTCCATAACCTCAAACAATATCACTCAAACAAATACTCACTAAAATAAGGCTTTCAACGCGGTAGACTAAAGGTGGTAGGTAAGATCGAAGTCTTTTTAGTTTCAGCTTTAGTCATCATTGGTATGATCGCTGCTATTGTTCTAGGAGTGGTGAATTATTTAACGCTGCGTGAATGTACTTTAGTAGAAAGATATAAGAGCGGAAGCTATTAGACCAAGGAATTATTAAAGTTCAATTTACTATGGCTATTAGGCTCATCAGCAACTTGCTTTAAGTTCCTTCAACTTTTAATTGTGTAGTAAATTGAGCCTACTATAAAAGCAAGCGTTTGGTGCTTTGGTTTAAATTCAATAAAAATTTATAATCAAACAAGAAAGGATTATTATGAAAAATTTAAAAGATCATGTCATTATTGTTACTGGTGGGGCGGCAGGAATTGGTGGTGCAATAACCACTGTCCTAGCCCAAAGAGGCGCATCTGTTATAGCGGTAGATCTTGATGACGCTGCCGGTCAGCAGAAAGTTGACAGTAATCCTGATCATATTGCATTTCTTAAGGGCGACATCTCTAAACCCTCAGTTGCTGAAGAAGCGGTAAAGATGGCTGTTTCAAAGTTTGGAAAACTTACGGGTGTGGTAAATAATGCACACGCCTCCAGACAAAAACCTTTAATGGAGCTTACCGAAGAAGATTGGTCTTTATCTATGGATACCGGCTTAAAAGGAACTTTGAACTTTATGAAAGCCGCCTATCCAGAACTTAAAAAAACAAAAGGTTCTATCGTTAATTTTGGCTCTGGTGCCGCGCTTAATGGTCAAGAAAACCAAGGCAGTTATGCTGCTGCTAAAGAAGCGATTCGAGGATTGTCACGAGTGGCGGCAAACGAATGGGCGAAAGAGGGCATTCGTGTCAATATTGTTTGTCCATTGGCATTAACCGAAGGTGTTGCAAACTGGAAGGAAGCCCATCCTGACCAGTACGAAGAAATCGCTAAAAAGAATCCCATGAATCGTTTTGGCGATCCCAAAACAGATATCGCACCAGTAGTGGCGTTTCTTTTAAGTGAGGATAGTCAATATATGACTGGTCAAACGCTGATGGCAGATGGTGGTGATATTAAATTAAGATAAAAGTTGTATAACTAATATTGGACAAACGATTATCAAGCAGTCGTTTGTCCTTTTTTTTGTAATCTAGGGCGCGGCATCACTCTTTAATAAATAAAAAACTGACTCCTGTTGAGCCTTGCTCACTGGTTATGATAGCGTGTTCAAGCTCAACAGGAGTTAAGAATTTGATATGCTGAAGTTCTCGTCTCGGTCTAACCAAGATGCTTTTAACCTGAAAAAAAGATGCGGTACTATCAAGCGCTAGCATATGTTTTAGATCACCACCAAATTTTTTAATACTGAATGCTATCGGTCAGTAATAGTAGGGCGTGTTGAAAATTGATGATAAACTGCTGACAAAAAACCAGCGCTGGTTTCGCAGCAACAAGCTCGTTGCGCTGTCTACTTTGTTAATCAAAGACTCATACTGTGAGTGGGTGTTTAAGATGGTACTCATGTTAAAGCACATCAGCATAGGATTCAAAAGAGTTTGGGCTATAGAACTCCAAGACAGGTGTGGTTTGATTTTTATCGTCATGCTGCGTAATCAAAATCTCCCAAGTTCAACTGTACGAATTTGACAGCAGGGGTCATAGAGAGTGGGATGAATTTCATAATAGAGAATACATTTACGATTGAATCTGTCCAACATTTAATGACTGCATCTACTGCAGCACTAGGTTGTGGACTACTCATTGGTCTAGAAAGAGAGCGTAGCAAACAACGTGAAAATCAACATAGCTTTGCAGGTATTAGATCTTTTGCAATTTGCTCTCTATTAGGGACAATTTGCTTTGCTTTCGGTTTATTTATGGGACTCATAGGAGCATTGATAGTAGGTGGTATCAGTATCATCTCTACTCATAAACAAATTGAAGATCCAGGTGTAACCACTGAACTTGCTTTTATACTCACCTATTTTATAGGTGGACTGTGTTTATGGCATATTCCTTATGCAGCTGCACTTACAGTAGTCCTTACCTTCCTTCTAGTGACAAAGCATTCAATGCATGGAGTAGCGGTTAGATGGATTACTGAGCGTGAATTCAGAGATGGCATCTTTTTACTTGCTTTACTTTTAATTGCACTTCCTTTAACCCCCAATAGAGCTCTTTGGGGTTCAGTACTAAATCCTTATATTATTTTAAAATTATTGATATTGATTTTAGCCATTCAAGCACTGGCACATATGGCAAAGAGGCTTTTACCATCACGCCACGCTATGTTTTTATCTGCTTTAGCATCAGGATTTATATCTAGTACAGCCACGGTTGCAAGCCTTGGAATAGAAGTTCGTCATGGTCGTGCAGATGCAAAAGAAAATGCTGGAGCTGCCCTTATATCCTGTGTCGCAACAGTGGTACAACTTCTTATTATTGTTGCAGGCGTAAGCTTTAGTTGGCTTAAAATTTTATTATTCCCATCTATTATTGCCATGATAGTTTTAATTATTCCTGGAATATGGTTGATGAGAAAAACTCGATCCGAAGAGAAAGCTAAGCTAACTGATACACCTATGTTTAGTTTAAAAGAGGCAGGTATCATTGTAGTCACACTTACTATTATTCAAGTACTTGTTTATGGCTTAGGTTTATGGATGGGTGACGCGGGTCTTATTGCAGGAACCGTAGTTAGTTCTATGTTTGAGGTGCATGCAGCAATGGCTGCCGTAGTCATGCAAGGGAACCCAACTAACCCTATTTTATTACTCGCCTTATTACTAGGTTTAGCGACACATGCAATTTCTAAATCAATTAATGCGGCAATTACGGGTGGTTTTCAATACGCACTTGCTTTTGTTCCAATCCAAATTATTCACATGACTGTTTTAATTATCTTGATATATACCATGACGAATAATTAAAACATTTCTCTCATTTATTGGTGTAATGGAAATTTTTCATGCTGATACAGGGTGAACTGCCCCGACTATGTCGGAGTTTGATTTACTTGAGTCAGGCAGCTTCACCTAACAGATTAAGATTATTATTTAAACTATAGAGTATTTGAGAAACAAACAAAGCTTAATGGCTACGCAACATAGAAATGTTATTATAAATTTCTAAACTTAATCATTATGATTTTGATAATCATTTAATACTGCTTGTTTGATAGAAGTGATTTTTAATAGTAGTCATTTTTAATAAAATATATTTAAAACTAAAACAAAACGGAGCAAAATATGGGCTTATTGGTCGATGGTCAATGGCAAGATAAATGGTATGACACCGAGGCAAACGGTGGACGTTTTATGCGAGAAGACGCCGGTTTTAGAAACTGGGTCACGGTCGATGGCAGCGCAGGTCCATCAGGTGTCGGCGGCTTTAAAGCCGAAGCCAATCGTTACCATTTATATGTGTCGCTCGCGTGTCCTTGGGCGCATCGCACTACGATTTATCGTAAGCTAAAGGGTTTGGAGGACATGATTTCGCTGTCTGTAGTGCATCCATTTATGGGCGATAAAGGTTGGACGTTTGCAGAGGGCGCAGGCGTTATTGCTGATCCAATTGTCAATGCAGGTTACCTATACGAAGTTTATGTTGCGGCTAAGCCTGATTATACTGGACGCGTGACGGTGCCAATCTTATGGGATAAAAAAACCAATACTATCGTCAGTAATGAATCTTCTGAAATTATTCGTATGTTTAACTCAGCCTTTGATGAGATAGGGGCAACGGCATTTAACTTTTTACCAAAAGAGTTGCTAGCAGAAATCGATGTGGTTAATGAGTTTGTTTATTCAGCGGTGAATAACGGGGTTTATAAAGCAGGGTTTGCAACGACCGAGGCCGCATATAAAGAAGCGGTAGTGGCGTTATTTGAGGCGCTCGACACGTTAGAAGCACGTTTGACTGACCAACGTTATTTGCTCGGTGATACGATTACTGAGGCGGACTGGCGCTTATTTACCACGCTGGTGCGCTTTGATGCCGTATATGTTGGGCATTTTAAATGTAATATTCGCCGCATTGTTGATTATCCCAATCTTTGGGGTTATCTGCGTGATTTATATCAGGTGCCGGGTATTGCCGAGACGGTAAGTATCGAGCATATCAAGGCGCACTATTATACCAGCCATGCCAATATCAATCCTACGTGTATTATCCCTGTCGGTCCCGTTCTTGACTTTAACGAGCCGCATGACCGTGCGCATTTATAGATTTTATTAAACTTTTTAAATACTGCTAATAAAAAACCGCGCCAGCTTATGTATTAGCTGGCGCGGTTTTTTTATATACAAAGCCGTTTAAGGCATATTAAGCATTATTTAACTGACGAGACGCTTCTAGGGCGAAATAAGTCAAAATTCCATCAGCGCCTGCACGGCGGAAACCAATCAAGGATTCCAAAATTACTGCATCGGTTAGCCAGCCATTTTGAATGGCAGCCATATGCATCGCATATTCACCAGACACTTGATACGCAAAAGTTGGTACGCCAAAGGTATTTTTGACTTCGCGGATAAGGTCTAAATACGGCTGACCGGGTTTAATCATCACCATATCTGCGCCCTCGTTGATATCCATAGCAACTTCATGCAGCGCTTCGGCGCGATTACCAAAGTCCATCTGGTATTGCTTTTTATGACCGCCTTTTAAATTACCGGCACTACCAACGGCATCACGGAACGGACCGTAGTAAGCAGAGGCGTATTTTGCAGAGTAGGCCATGATAGCGGTATTGACAAAGCCTTCGGCTTCAAAGGCGTCACGCATGGCTTTGATGCGGCCATCCATCATGTCGCTAGGCGAGATGATATCAGCGCCAGCGCGGGCGTGGACGAGCGCTTGTTTGACCAAGACTTCGACGGTTTCATCATTCACCACATAGCCGCTATCATCGAGCAGGCCGTCTTGACCGTGTGAGGTATAAGGGTCTAGCGCCACATCAGTCATCACTACCATTTCTGGCACGGCATCTTTGACCGCTTTGACGGCGCGTGCGCTAAGGCCATTTTCGTCATAAGCCGATTTGCCATCAGGTGTTTTTAATGAATTATCAATAACAGGGAAAATGTCGATCGTGGTGACACCCTCTGTTAATAATTCTTTGGCGTAATTGATCAGCAGATCAATCGATAGACGCTCAACACCGGGCATACTAGCGATTGCTTCACGCTTATTTTTGCCTTCTATAACAAATACAGGGGCGATAAAGTGCTTTGGATGCAGCTCAACTTCGCGAATCATTGCGCGGACATTGTCGTTATAACGCAAGCGACGTAAGCGTGTTTCAGGAAATTGGCGGTTAAAAGTATAAGTCATGATTTTTCCTTATTTGATTTTAAGCATTGTTATTCATCAGCTTTATGGAATTATCTGTTTTAAAGTATAGGTTTTTATAAAATTGGCACAGCGAAAATGATAAAAGTGTCGTTAATATAATGTTCTACTATACCCAGCACTACTATAACGAATAGCCACTATAACCAATAGTCACTGTCGAAAGCAAAAAGCCCTACCAAGTCGGTAGGGCTGATTGTCGTTATCGACTGTCTATGTGAGGAACTTTATCTCACAACATCTAGGAATGCTTAAGGCTCAACAATCTGCGTGACCGGCACTTGCTCAACACTGGTCTCATTAAAAGTAGTCTTTTCAGTGACCACGCCTACCGCAGCATCTGTCTTGCCATCATTATTGACATCGACGACTGCGGTTGGATTAAAGGTCGCTGTTTGTGTTGGTTGCGCACGCTTAATCGCTTGCGCTTCTTGCACAGAAGCAACCCGCGCTGAGCTAGCTGCATCGATGGCATCGACCGCTTTTGCTTTATTGCTATTGGCAGGTAGATTGACCAATTGCACTAAGTTTTTACTTGGTACAGGAATCGCCGTCGGTACATCAAGATTGGCACCGCCACCTAGCACTTGGTAAAGCTCAACTTGGCTGACAATTTTTTGTAGCTCTAAGTCCAAGATACCTTGCTGCGTTGAGAACAACGAGCGCTGTGCATCGAGCACGTCTAGATAGTTTGCAATACCTGCTTTAAAGCGTGCATCGGCAATCTGATACGTTTGCTCAAAGTTATCTTGCAGACGGTACTGAGCTTCAAGCTGATCGCCCAATGTAGCGCGTGTAGCCAAGACGTCGGATACTTCGCGGAATGCCGTTTGGATAGATTTCTCATAGCCTGCAAGCGTTTGTTCACGCTCGATTTTAGCCACATCGTAATTGGCATCCAAGCGACCAGCGTCAAAGATAGGCACGCTAATACTTGGGCCAAATGACCAGCCAACCGAACCACTTTTAAATAAGTCATCTAAACTGCCGCTACTAACACCCACACTACTGGCTAGGCTGATAGATGGGAAGTAAGAGGCGCGGGCCACTTCGATATTGGCACCAGCGGCTTTTAAATTATACTCCGCTTGTAGTACGTCTGGGCGATAGCGTAAAAGCTCACTTGGTAAACCGGCGTTAAATATCTTTTGGTTGGTGATATTGCTGACCGCAGGCGTCGGAATAAGGTTAGTCGGAATAGGTCCACCAACCAAAAACTGCAAGGCATTACGCGCTTTTAAAATACTGCTTTGCGCACGTAGGACAGCAAGTTTGGCATTTTCTAATGAGGCACTGGCTTGCAGAGACGGCAGCTTAGGATCAATACCAGCTTCAAAGCGTTTATCAGCAATAAATAGTGATTTCTCACGACTTTCAACTGTCGCTTCTGCCAGTTTTAACTGCGCTAAACTGTAGCTTAAATTGGCATAACTTTGGGCAATATTACTAATCAGGCTGATTTGGGTTGAATCTTTCGCCGCGGTAGTGGCTAAAAAATTCTGCAATGCTTGATCTTTTAAGCTGGCGATTTTACCCCAAAAGTCTAACTCATAGTTAGCAAGACCAAGATTGACGCTATATGAGCTGTTAGGGTTTTTATCGCGGCTATTTTGCGCTTGGCGCGTATAACCGCCACTACCATCAATTCTAGGTAAATCATTAAGATCGGTGATTTGATATTGGGCGCGTGCTTTTTCAATGGCTAAACGCGCACTTTCAAAGTCTTTGTTGTTCTCTAACCCTAAAGCAATCAGACCTTTTAGGCGCTCGTCGCTATAAAAGTTCTGCCAGCGTTGACCGGCGATACTTGGCTGATTGGCGCTACTCACGGTTTCCTTATCGAACGCGCCATAGGCTTGCTCGATAGGCACGTTTGGCTCTGCAAGGACAGGACGCATATCAGCTTTAGGAATAGTATTACAAGCAGCCATGCTTAATGCTAAAGCGGTTAAGCCGATTAGACGACCACCATTTTTGCGCAGTATTGCTAGCGCTGGTTGCGCAGTGGTAGCAATATTTGCTACCGCCGCTGAGTTGGTTGTAAAAGTTTTTTGGGCACTCATTGTGTATTATCTCCAAAGCTTGCAGGCTGATAACTCTCAGAAGGCGTTGGGTCAGAAGGCATAGGGCCTTGCGGGTCAGGCGAACCGTCGTTGCCATTATCTCTATCGTTAGGCTTATTGTTCTCGTATTTGTGCGGGAACATACTACGTACCCAAATATAGAACATCGGAATAAAGAAGATACCTAGTAATGTCGCAGTCACAACACCACCAACCACACTGGTACCGATGGCGTTTTGGCTACCAGAACCAGCACCTGTGGCGATGAATAATGGCACAACACCGAGACCAAAGGCAAGTGAGGTCATAATGATAGGACGCAAACGCTGACGCGCGGCGGTCATAACAGCCTCTTTTAGGGTATAACCTTCTTCTTGATGGTCCCTTGCAAACTCGATAATCAAGATGGCGTTTTTGGCTGACAAGCCGACCACCGTGAGTAGACCAACTTGCAAGTAAATATCATTCGATAAACCACGGAACCAAGTAAACAGCACTGCTCCCAATACACCAAGTGGAATCACTAGCAACACTGAGAATGGAATTGACCAACTCTCATACAAGGCGGCAAGACATAAGAATACGACTAAGATTGAGATAGCATACAGCATCGGCGCTTGTGCACCTGACTTTTGCTCTTCTAATGACAAGCCTGTCCATTCATAACTGATACCGTCTGGTAACTGTTCAACCATCGCTTCCATAGCTTCCATCGCCTCGCCAGTACTTAGACCAGGAGCGGCGCTACCTTGGATATTCATTGAGGCCAAACTATTATAGCGCGTGAGACCCGGTGAACCGGTTTCCCACTTACTACTAGAGAAAGCATCAAATGAAATCATATCGCCCGAATTGTTACGAACATACCATTTACCGATATCATCGGGATTAGTACGGCTACTAGGCTCACCTTGTACAAACACGCGTTTGACACGACCACGGTCGATAAAGTCGTTGATATAACTTGAACCCCAAGCGGTAGAGATGACGCTATTGATATTTGCCATAGACAAACCATAAGCAGCGGCTTGTTCTTGGTTAATATCAACTTTAAGCTGCGGCGCATCTTCTTGTCCGTTTGGACGTACACCTGCAACTTTATCGTTTTGAGCAGCCATGCCAAGTAGCATGTTGCGTGCCTCTAACAGACCTTCGTGCCCGACGTTACCAGAATCCTGTAGCATCAAGTCAAAACCACTAGAGTTACCAAGCCCACTAATTGCTGGTGGGATGATATTAAAGACAGTCGCTTCATTAATCTGGGTAAAGAAATAACCCTGTGCACGATCAGAGACTGCCCGTGCTGTATTCTCTTCACCCTTACGATCTGCCCAGTCGCTGAGTTTTACGAAGGCGATACCGACGTTTTGTCCTTGTCCTACAAAACTAAAGCCTGCGATGGTAAATGCTGAAGCCACATTATCAGGTTCTTGGCCACTATAATAAGCGCTTACTTTATCTAGCACCGCTTGCGTTTCATTCAGTGTCGAACCAGCGGGTAGCTGTACGGCGGTAAACATAATACCCTGATCTTCTTCTGGTAAGAACGAGCCGGGGATACGTAAGAATACCACTGCCATGATACCGATGATGGCAGCATAAATAATGAGATATACCCACTTAAGGCGGAAACTTTTGCCGACGGACTTTTCATAAGAGCGGCTGGCTTTTGTGAAAGAGCGGTTAAACCAACCAAAGAAACCTTTTTGATCCTCAGAGTTGCCTTTTTCATGACTTTTACTACGTTTTAGTAAGGTCACACATAGGGCAGGGGTAAAGATAAGCGCCACTAGCGCCGACAGCACCATACTGGTAATTAAGGTAATGGCGAACTGGCGATAAATTACCCCAGTTGAGCCACCAAAGAATGCCATCGGTACGAATACTGCTGATAAGATAAGTGCGATACCAACAACGATTTTACTGATCTCACCCATTGATTGGATAGTAGCGTCTTTGATAGATATATTTTGATCTTCTTCCAATAGCCGCTCGACGTTCTCTACCACCACAATCGCATCATCGACCAATAGACCAATGGATAGTACCATCGCAAACATAGTTAGGACGTTGATACTAAATCCTGCGATATACAGGACTGCAAAAGTACCCAGTAGTACCACAGGTACAGCAAGGGTTGGAATGATAGTCGCGCGCCAGTTCTGCAAAAAGACGAACATGACGATAAATACTAATATAATCGCTTCGATTAAGGTTTTGACCACTTGCTCAATAGACAAGCGCACAAACGGGGTCGTGTCATAAGGAATGACTGATTTCAGACCGATAGGGAAATTGGCTTCTAGCTCGGCGACGCGGTCACCAACCAATTCGCGAGTTTCAAGCGCGTTAGCACCACTTGCCAGTGAGACGGCAAGGCCAGCTGCCTGTTGGCCATTAAATAAGGCAATGGTACTATAGTTTTCACTACCAATTTCTACCTTTGCAACATCCCCTAAGCGTACTTGTGCCCCTGAGCTGTCGGTTTTTAGTAGAATATTTTTAAATTCGTCAGGTGTCTTTAGATAGCTTTGTACTGTGACTGTTGCGTTAATAACTTGTTCATCGACCTCAGCAGGTGCTTGACCTAATTGACCGGCAGATACTTGTGCGTTTTGCTCTCGCACAGCATTAACCACGTCGGATGGCACCAAGCTATAGGCACGTAAACGTTCAGGATCGAGCCAAATACGCATGGCGTACGAGGCGCCGAATGCTTGGACTTGACCAACCCCTTCGACACGGCTGAGCTGATCGACAACATTAGAGTTGATATAGTCACCGATATCAGCAGGATCCATACTGCCATCTTCGGACACAAAACCAAATACGGCTAAAAAGCCTTCAGAGGCTTTATTAACGTTGACGCCTTGACGCTGTACTTGCTCGGGTAATGAGCTCATGGCAGCTTGCAATTTATTTTGTACCTGAACCTGCGCGGTATCAGAATCGGTACCGTTCTCAAAGAACAGCTGTACAGAGGCGCTACCGTTTGAGGCACTTGACGACTTCATATACATCAAGCCATCAAGCCCTTTCATGCGCTGCTCAATAATCTGTACGACTGAGTTTTCAACAGTCTCAGCGTTAGCACCAGGATAGCTGGCACTGACCGTGACGGTTGGCGGCGCAATTGCTGGATACTGCTCAATCGGTAAGTTGATAACCGATATTATCCCGATAAGCATGACTAAAATAGCCATCACCCATGCAAAAATAGGGCGATCAATAAAAAAACGTGACATAGTAAATCCCTAAGTCTTCCTAGCTTTGAATGGAATTATTTGGCGGCTGGTTGTGCCGGTTTGTTGGCAGTTTTACCATCGGTAGACTTATCCATATTCTTTGCAGCTTGCTGCGGCGTTTGGGCATTAGCTGCTCCTGGCTTAGCGGGTGCAGCATTGGCATCTGGTAATGGTTTAGCGACCACCTCTTGCTCAGGCTTCACTTTTGCACCGCCGATAACGACTACTTTGTCGCCAGCTTGAAGACCGTCAGTGACTACCCACTGTCCTTTATACGTGCCATTAATAGTAACCGGACGAACTTGGATTTTGTTATTTGCATCAACGATATAAACTTGCGTTTCACTCTTGGTAGAGCGCATCACCGCGCTTTGTGGGACGAGTGCCGCATTAGTAATCACGCTTTGGGTTAAGCGGGTGCTGACATACATACCTGGTAATAAGATATTGCTATTATTGGGGAATACCGCACGTAAGGTGACAGCACCGGTTGATTCATCAACTTTTGCTTCAGATAACGCAAGCTCACCGCGTACTGGATAAGTTGAGCCATCCTCTAACACCAGTTCAACTGAGCTCATACCTGCCTGTGCTTTACCTGCAGAGATTTGTTGGCGCAGTTTTAGTAGCTCAGAGGAAGATTGACTGATATCGACATAGATAGGGTCTAGGCGCGAGATGGTCACTAGCGGATCCGGTTGACCGGCGCTGACCAATGTACCTGCAGTTACGCTAGAGCGATCCGTACGACCTGAGATAGGCGCGCGTACGATGGTACGATTTAAATCCAACGTACTTGCTTGTAAGCCTGCCTTCGCCGTTTGGATACCTGCTCTGGCGCTTTCAATACCGGCTTCAGTTTGTCCGATAGCCGCACGCGAACTTTCGACCGCCGCTTGAGCCGTACGAACTTGAGTAACCGCTTGGTCATATTGCTGCTTTGAGATAGCATCAATTTCAATCAAACCTTGCAAACGTTGCAAGTCACTTTGCGCTTGTGATAACGACGCTTGGCGACTGACTAACTCAGCTTTGGCATTGGCATTATTCGCTACTGCTGTCTGATAGTTGGCTTCAGCTTGTTGAATAGCTGCCTGTCCACTGGTGATAGACGTCGCGTAGTTATCGGTATTAATGCGATATAAAGGTTGGTCTTTTTTGACGTTGCTACCCTCACGGAATAACACCTCGTCAATAATGCC
The DNA here is from genome assembly GCF_058197955.1 of Janibacter sp. CoH_79_TC_3. NCBI lineage: Bacteria > Bacillati > Actinomycetota > Actinomycetes > Micrococcales > Intrasporangiaceae > Janibacter > Janibacter sp. CoH_79_TC_3. The sequence continues at coordinate 3,391 of NZ_JBXWIV010000001.1, read as the reverse complement.
ATTTACCTGTGGGCGAACGTCTGCGGTTTGATAAGCCGTTGTACGTCCAGAAAAAGTCTGTACTTGTGGTACGTTCTCAAGGGTGACAGTCTGAACGTTGACGACGGCAGGAGGCATCTGCTGCTGTGCCGCTGCGCCAGCTGCGTCCTCTTTTTTGTCACAGCCAACCAGTACAGCTCCAGATAGTACAGATGCTATTACAAGCGCAAGAGTAGAGTGCTTCATCAATGTCCTCGGCAATATAAATATCATATAATAAATAATTACAGTATAAAAAGTTTAGGAGTAAATCTTAACGTGGTGGATATAAAAAATAATATGCATTTACCGTTGCCAATATATTACTCGCTAAACGCGTAATAATCGGATAGGCAGATTTAAAGTAATGGATGATTATAAACTATAGGGTATACCCCACAGTCAAGGTGCAAAAAAGCGTTTTTGCCCCTCATAATCGTATTTCGGCTCAATAACTGTCTAACAACCCTTGATAATACAAGCGTAACGTTAAAAATACCTTGTAAGATTCGTAATGAATGCTGAGCCACAATATTGTTAAATTTTGTTTTTTTGAAATAGATTTAAAGATAGTAGCAAGAAAACCATATAAAAATACAGTAGAAAATGGCATGCACAGAAAAACTGTGTTTTAGCAATACTTAAATGCGAACGCTAAAATTTTGGGGAGAAATGAGTTCTATTAAATCGAAGATGTTATCAATAACCAGAAGGCTGCTGATGTCGCAGCCATAATATTCTGATTTTCTATTAATTGTTATTATAAAGAAAAACTTAACTTAAAATTTAATGATAAGGTGTTTTTTTGCTAAAAGCTGATAATTAAACTGTCAAGAATAAAATTAAACTTTTAACAATAATAAGTTGTTAACAATAAATAGTGTCTATTCTAACAAGATTTATACTAAACGAGCGCTGGCAAGCTCCGTCAATTCATACAGTCCTTGGCGGTAGCGGTTATCAGGTAAGCTGCTCAGCGCTTGCTGTGCAAGCTTAGTCTCTTCCAAAGCGCGCTGCTTACAGTATTCAAGTGAGCCTGAATGTCGTACTAGCTCGATAAGCTGCTCAGCATTTGGTGTTTTACCGGTTTGCACAGCAATACGTAATTGCTCATAGCCCGCTTTGTCGCTGTCTTTTAGTAATTCAAGCGCCTTGATGGTTGGCAGTGTTGGTTTGCCTTCCGCCAAATCATCACCGAGATTCTTGCCCATCAGTTCACTATCGCCACTATAATCAAGCACGTCATCAACGATTTGGAAAGCATTACCAAAATGTTGACCAAAATCAGCCAACGCTTGCAGATGCTCAGTTTTGTTTTGTAAAATTGCAGCACCTTGGGTCGCCATCATAAATAAGCGTGACGTTTTTCCATCGATGATATTTAGGTAGTCTTGTTCCGTAGCTTCAGGATTGTGCTGATGCTGTAGCTGTAATACTTCGCCCTCAGCGATATCACAAGTACCATCTGAGAACACTTGTAATAATGGCAAGCTTTGAAAACCAACCAATAAATTAAAGGCACGGGCAATCAAATAGTCACCGACCAGTACTGCCGTGGCATTATCCCAAGTGGCATTTGCCGTTGGCTTACCACGGCGCTGACCTGATTCATCAATCACATCATCATGTACTAAAGTTGCAGTGTGCAGCATCTCAGTAATAGCCGCCAAATGCATTGCTTGCTGTGATGGTTCATCATTAAACATTCGCGCGCATAATAGGGTAATCAGCGGGCGCATACGTTTGCCACCCGCATTAATCACATGCTGTGAGACACTCATGACCAGCTTAACTTTAGAATTCAAACTGCCAAAGACTTGTTTGTCCATGATATCAAAGTCATCAGCAACGATGCTTTGGATGTCGGCATAGCTTGGCGTGCTTGCTAAAGTCGTTAATGGTGTGGTTGATACCACAGCGGCGTTAGATAAAGAGTTACTGGTCATAATGAGTCGTCATACCAAGGAAAATAAAATGGGTTTGGATAGCTGCCTATTTATAATAGTGCTTATAGCAAATAATAGTGAAGCTATCGTTTGACGCATAATAGCATAGCTATCTGGGTCCATTGTTGATTTAAGTATAGCAAAAATTAAGATAAGCCTTGCAATCTAGTGGCGTATTGCTTCTTTCGTCCTATAATAAATAAAATATATCTGATTAGATTATATTAATCCATGATTAACGTTAGCAATATTTTATTAATAATTATTGTCAATAAAGCCTATATTAACAAAAAACTGTAAGTAACTGATTATATAAGTTATAATAGCCGCTGTTGGATTTTAACCAATGATGGTTCAATGTATTATACTTAAATAAATCTTTTGGTCTTAACATCGATGCTTCATACCCTTGTTAGTCAATCACATCACTTTATGTAAGTAATTATAGATAAAAATTTGAGCCAATATTATTGATATTACCACCTTCAAAACAAGAGATGCGACTTGCTTTTATGAGCAAAAAGCCGTAAAATCTTGCCTTTAATTTTTCCCTGTCGTGTTCGTCGTAAAAGCGTTGGTATGATATCAGCCACGGCACACGGGTTAAACGGAGTCATACAATGTACGCAGTAATCAAAACTGGTGGTAAACAGCACCGTGTAGTCGTCGATGAATTGCTTAAAGTTGAACTACTAAAAGCAGAAACAGGCGCAACGATTAAATTCGAAGACGTATTGATGATTGTTGACGGCGAAACTGTCAAAATCGGTCAGCCTATCGTTGAAGGCGCTAGCGTTGAAGTTGAAGTGGTTGAGCATGGTCGCGGCGAAAAAATCCGTATCGTCAAGCACAACCGTCGTAAGCATTATCACAAAGAGCAAGGTCACCGCCAATGGTATACCTTGTTAAAAATCAAAGCTATTAATGCCTAATTATCCACTTAGCAATTATTGCTAAATAGCGCACTAAATGCTTAAGAGTTATCGCATTAGCGATAAGTCACATTAACAAGGAGATTTTCTCATGGCACATAAAAAAGCTGCCGGTTCAAGCCGTAACGGTCGTGATTCAAACCCAAAAATGCTGGGCGTAAAAATCTTTGGCGGTCAAGCCATCGTCGCTGGTAACATCATCGTTCGTCAACGTGGTACAGAATTCCATGCAGGCGAAGGCGTTGGCATGGGTCGTGACCATACTTTATTTGCACTAAATGATGGTGTGGTAAAGTTTGCGACCAAAGGTAAATTCAACCGTCGTTATGTTATGGTTGAAAGCGCATAATTGCCCATCTGGGTTATTTTAATCGAAGACTAAAATAACTTGATGACTAAAAAAGCCCTTATTACCGTTTTGAACTGACCCCCTAAACTTAGACAGTTTAAGTTTGCATCAAGGACTGAGCTTTGTACTTAACAGGGCTCAGTCCT